>NZ_AP028929.1:1872500-2111706 GCF_041154385.1 Streptococcus sp. SN-1 | reverse complement strand
AAATTGTCGGAGCTGACACTTTCTCTGATATTGCTGTCGTCAAAATCTCTTCAGAAAAAGTTACAACAGTAGCTGAGTTTGGTGATTCTAGCAAGTTAACCGTAGGAGAAACTGCCATTGCCATCGGTAGCCCATTAGGTTCTGAATATGCTAATACTGTCACTCAGGGTATTGTATCTAGTCTTAATCGAAATGTATCTTTAAAATCTGAAGATGGACAAGCCATTTCTACAAAAGCCATCCAAACTGATACTGCTATCAACCCAGGTAACTCTGGTGGCCCACTAATCAATATTCAAGGACAGGTTATCGGAATTACCTCAAGTAAAATTGCCACAAATGGAGGCACATCTGTAGAAGGACTTGGTTTCGCAATTCCTGCAAATGATGCTATCAATATTATTGAACAGTTAGAAAAGAACGGAAAAGTGACGCGTCCAGCTTTGGGCATCCAAATGGTCAATCTCTCAAATATTAATACAAGTGATATTAGAAGACTGAATATTCCAAGTAATGTAACATCTGGTGTAGTTGTTCGTTCTGTACAAAGCAATATGCCCGCCAATGGTCACCTTGAAAAATACGATGTTATTACAAAAGTGGATGACAAAGACATTGCTTCATCAACAGACTTACAAAGTGCTCTTTACAATCATTCTATCGGAGACACCATTAAGATAACTTACTATCGTAACGGTAAAGAAGAAACTACATCTATTAAACTTGACAAGAGTTCAGGTGATTTAGAATCTTAATTGACATCTATGTAAAGAAAGCTTTACATAAGAGAAAAGATGTGTTAGTGTAGAATCATGGAAAAATTTGAAATGATTTCTATCACGGATATACAAAAAAATCCCTATCAACCTCGAAAAGAATTTGATGGAGAAAAACTAGATGAACTAGCACAGTCTATCAAAGAAAATGGGGTCATTCAACCGATTATTGTTCGTCAATCTCCTGTTATTGGTTATGAAATCCTTGCAGGAGAAAGACGCTATCGGGCTTCACTTTTAGCTGGTCTAAGGTCTATCCCAGCTGTTATTAAAAAGCTTTCAGACCAAGAGATGATGGTCCAATCCATTATTGAAAATTTGCAGAGAGAAAATTTAAACCCAATAGAAGAAGCACGCGCCTATGAATCTCTCGTAGAGAAAGGATTTACCCATGCTGAAATTGCAGATAAAATGGGCAAGTCTCGTCCATACATCAGCAACTCTATTCGCTTGCTGTCCTTGCCAGAACAGATCCTTTCAGAAGTAGAAAATGGCAAACTATCACAAGCTCATGCGCGTTCTCTAGTTGGGTTGAATAAGGAACAACAAGACTATTTCTTTCAACGAATTATAGAAGAAGACATTTCTGTAAGGAAGTTAGAAGCTCTTCTGACAGAGAAAAAACAAAAGAAACTGCAAAAAAATGATCATTTCATACAAAATGAAGAAGAACAGTTAAAAAAACTACTCGGATTAGATGTAGAGATTAAACTGTCTAAAAAAGATAGTGGAAAAATCATTATTTCTTTTTCAAATCAAGAAGAATACAGTAGAATTATCAACAGCCTGAAATAAGGCTGTTCTTTTATTTTTTTATCTCACAAGGTTATCCACTATTTTTTTCAATAAAAAGCTTAATAAATAAATAGTTTCTGCTTTTATCCCCAACCTGTGGATAAAACTTGGTAACATTGTGGATTATTTTTCACAGCTTGTGGAAAATTCTTGTTCTCTATGGTAAAATAGGTCTAGTATAAAACTTTTAAATAGTAAAGGAGGAGAAAGGATTGAAAGAAAAACAATTTTGGAATCGTATATTAGAATTTGCTCAAGAAAGACTGACTCGATCCATGTATGATTTCTATGCTATTCAAGCTGAACTCATCAAGGTAGAGGAAAATGTTGCCACTATATTTTTACCACGATCTGAAATGGAAATGGTCTGGGAAAAACAACTAAAAGATATTATTGTAGTTGCCGGATTTGAAATTTATGATGCTGAGATAACTCCCCACTATATTTTCACTAAACCTCAAGATACGGCTATCTCACAAGTTGAAGAAGCTACAAATTCAACTCTTTATGATTATAGTCCAAAGTTAGCATCTATTCCTTATTCGGATACTGGGTTAAAAGAAAAGTATACCTTTGATAATTTTATTCAAGGGGATGGAAATGTTTGGGCAGTATCAGCCGCTTTAGCTGTCTCTGAAGATTTGGCTCTGACCTATAACCCTCTTTTTATCTATGGAGGACCGGGACTTGGTAAGACTCACCTGTTAAACGCTATTGGAAATGAAATTCTAAAAAATATTCCAAATGCGCGTGTCAAATACATACCTGCTGAAAGCTTTATTAATGACTTTCTTGATCACTTAAGGCTTGGGGAAATGGAAAAATTTAAAAAAACCTATCGTAGTCTTGATCTTTTGTTAATCGATGATATCCAGTCACTCAGCGGAAAAAAAGTCGCAACTCAGGAAGAATTTTTCAATACCTTTAACGCCCTTCATGACAAGCAAAAACAGATTGTCCTAACCAGTGATCGAAGTCCAAAACATCTAGAAGGGCTCGAGGAGAGGCTTGTCACGCGCTTTAGTTGGGGATTGACACAAACTATCACACCCCCTGACTTTGAAACACGTATTGCCATTTTACAAAGTAAAACGGAACATTTAGGCTACAATTTCCAAAGTGATACTCTAGAATACCTAGCTGGGCAATTTGATTCAAATGTTCGAGATCTTGAGGGAGCCATCAACGACATCACTTTAATTGCCCGAGTAAAAAAAATCAAGGATATCACTATTGATATTGCTGCAGAAGCTATTAGAGCTCGCAAACAAGATGTTAGCCAAATGCTCGTCATCCCAATTGATAAAATCCAAAATGAAGTCGGTAACTTTTATGGTGTCAGCGTCAAAGAAATGAAGGGAAGCAGACGCCTTCAAAATATTGTGTTGGCCCGTCAAGTAGCCATGTATTTATCTAGAGAACTGACAGATAATAGTCTTCCAAAAATTGGGAAGGAATTTGGAGGAAAAGATCATACAACAGTCATTCATGCCCATGCAAAAATTAAATCTTTGATTGATGAAGACGATAATTTACGTTTAGAAATTGAATCAATCAAAAAGAAAATAAAATAACTTGTGGATAACTTTCGCTTTTTTATCTTTTTTATCCACATTTTTTAAACAAGCCAAAAAACTTGATATGACTTGTTTAAAGTCTGTTTTCCACAGATTTCACAGACTCTATTATTACTATTATCCTTCTAATACTAAAAATAAATAAAGGAGAATCTATGATTCATTTTTCAATTAATAAAAATTTATTTCTACAAGCCTTAAATACAACTAAAAGAGCTATTAGTTCTAAAAATGCCATTCCTATTTTATCAACGGTCAAAATTGACGTGACCAATGAAGGTGTTACTTTAATTGGTTCAAATGGTCAAATTTCAATTGAAAATTTTATTTCTCAAAAAAATGAAGATGCTGGTCTATTAATTACTTCTTTAGGTTCGATCCTTCTTGAAGCTTCTTTCTTTATCAATGTGGTATCTAGCCTACCTGATGTGACTCTTGATTTTAAAGAAATTGAACAAAATCAAATTGTTTTAACCAGCGGCAAATCAGAAATTACCTTAAAAGGAAAAGATAGCGAACAGTATCCACGAATCCAAGAAATTTCAGCAAGCACTCCTTTAGTTCTTGAAACAAAATTACTCAAGAAAATTATCAATGAAACAGCTTTTGCTGCAAGTACACAAGAAAGTCGTCCAATTTTAACAGGTGTTCATTTTGTATTGAGTCAGCATAAGGAGCTAAAAACAGTGGCAACAGACTCTCATCGTCTAAGCCAGAAAAAATTAACGCTTGAGAAAAATAGTGATGATTTTGATGTCGTAATTCCTAGCCGTTCTCTACGCGAATTTTCAGCGGTATTTACAGATGATATCGAAACTGTAGAGATTTTCTTTGCCAATAACCAAATCCTCTTTAGAAGCGAAAATATTAGCTTCTATACTCGTCTCCTCGAAGGAAACTATCCTGATACAGATCGTTTGATTCCAACAGACTTTAACACTACTATTACTTTTGATGTGGTAAACTTACGTCAGTCAATGGAGCGTGCTCGCCTTTTATCAAGTGCGACTCAAAATGGTACTGTGAAGCTTGAAATTAAAGGTGGTATTGTTAGCGCCCATGTTCATTCTCCAGAAGTTGGTAAAGTAAACGAAGAAATCGATACTGATCAGGTGACTGGTGAAGATTTGACTATTAGTTTCAACCCAACTTACTTGATTGATTCTCTTAAAGCTTTAAATAGCGAAAAGGTGACCATTAGCTTTATCTCAGCTGTTCGTCCATTTACTCTTGTTCCAGCAGACACTGATGAGGACTTCATGCAGCTCATTACACCAGTTCGTACAAATTAAGTGAAAGAGGTTGAGCCTAGCTCGCCTCTTTTATGATATAATCGAAAAAGAAAAGGAGAGTAGTATGTATCAAGTTGGAAATTTTGTTGAAATGAAAAAACCACATGCTTGCACCATCAAGTCAACAGGAAAAAAAGCTAATCGTTGGGAAATTACACGTGTAGGAGCAGATATCAAAATCAAATGCAGTAATTGTGACCATGTTGTCATGATGGGGCGCTATGATTTTGATCGAAAAATGAATAAAATTGTTGACTGAGAACCCTTAGTTAGAGGGTTAGCAAGTTTTCCCTTTTTGTGTTATAATATTAGGGATTGAAATAAAAACGGAGAATGAGAAAATATGGCTTTAACAGCAGGTATCGTTGGTTTGCCAAACGTTGGTAAATCAACACTATTTAATGCAATTACAAAAGCAGGAGCAGAGGCAGCTAACTACCCATTTGCGACTATTGACCCAAACGTTGGAATGGTGGAAGTTCCAGATGAACGCCTACAAAAACTAACTGAAATGATTACTCCTAAAAAGACAGTTCCAACAACATTTGAATTTACAGATATTGCAGGGATTGTAAAAGGAGCTTCAAAAGGAGAAGGACTAGGGAATAAATTCTTGGCCAATATCCGTGAAGTAGATGCGATTGTTCATGTAGTTCGTGCTTTTGATGATGAAAATGTTATGCGTGAACAAGGACGTGAAGACGCCTTTGTAGATCCACTTGCAGATATTGATACAATTAATCTGGAATTGATTCTTGCTGACTTAGAATCAGTGAACAAACGATATGCGCGTGTAGAAAAGATGGCACGTACGCAAAAAGATAAAGAATCAGTGGCAGAGTTTAATGTTCTTCAAAAAATTAAACCAGTCCTTGAAGATGGGAAATCAGCACGTACCATTGAATTCACAGATGAGGAACAAAAGGTTGTAAAAGGTCTATTCCTTTTGACAACTAAACCAGTTCTTTATGTTGCCAATGTAGATGAGGATGTGGTTTCAGAACCTGACTCTATCGACTATGTCAAACAAATTCGTGAATTTGCAGCGACAGAAAATGCTGAAGTAGTCGTTATTTCTGCGCGTGCTGAGGAAGAAATTTCTGAATTGGACGATGAAGATAAAAAAGAGTTTCTTGAAGCCATTGGTTTGACAGAATCAGGTGTAGATAAGTTGACGCGTGCAGCTTACCACTTACTTGGACTGGGAACTTACTTCACAGCTGGTGAAAAAGAAGTTCGAGCTTGGACGTTCAAACGTGGTATGAAGGCTCCTCAAGCAGCTGGTATTATCCACTCAGACTTTGAAAAAGGCTTTATTCGTGCAGTAACCATGTCATATGAGGATCTAGTGAAATACGGGTCTGAAAAGGCCGTAAAAGAAGCTGGACGCTTGCGTGAAGAAGGAAAAGAATATATCGTTCAAGATGGCGATATCATGGAATTCCGCTTCAATGTCTAAAAAATTAATAAACGGTGTCAATTAGGTTGGAAAAAAATTCCAACCCTTTTGGCTTTTGAAAGGAAAAATAAATGACTAAATTACTTGTAGGCTTGGGAAATCCAGGGGAAAAATATTTTGAAACAAAACACAATGTTGGATTTATGTTGATTGACCAACTAGCGAAGAAACAGAATGTCACTTTTACACACGATAAGATATTTCAAGCTGACCTAGCATCCTTTTTCCTAAATGGAGAAAAAATTTATCTTGTCAAACCAACGACCTTTATGAATGAAAGTGGAAAAGCGGTTCATGCTTTATTGACTTATTATGGTTTGGATATTGAAGATTTACTCATCATTTACGATGATCTTGACATGGAAGTTGGAAAGATTCGTTTAAGAGCAAAGGGATCCGCAGGTGGTCATAATGGTATCAAGTCTATTATTCAACATATGGGGACTCAGACCTTTAATCGTGTTAAGATTGGAATCGGAAGACCTAAAAATGGCATGTCGGTTGTTAACCATGTTTTGAGTAAGTTTGACAGGGATGATTATATCGGTATTTTACAGTCTATTGACAAGGTTGACGATTCTGTAAACTACTATTTACAAGAGAAAAACTTTGAAAAAACGATGCAGAGGTATAACGGATAAATGGTGACCTTATTAGATTTATTCTCAGAAAATGATCAGATAAAAAAATGGCATCAAAATTTAACAGATAAGAAAAGACAACTAATACTAGGTTTATCAACGTCTACTAAGGCTCTTGCAATTGCAAGCAGTTTAGAAAAAGAAGATAAGATTGTTTTATTGACATCAACTTATGGAGAAGCAGAAGGACTTGTTAGTGATCTTATCTCTATCTTGGGTGAGGAACTTGTCTATCCATTTTTGGTAGATGACTCCCCTATGGTCGAGTTTTTGATGTCTTCACAAGAAAAAATCATTTCACGGGTTGAAGCCTTGCGTTTTTTGACTGATTCATCTAGGAGAGGGATTTTAGTTTGTAATATTGCAGCAAGTCGATTGTTTTTACCTTCTCCGACTGGATTTAAAGAAAGCATTATAAAAATTGCAGTTGGTGAAGAATATGACCAACACGCACTTATCCATCAGTTAAAAGAGATAGGCTATCGAAAAGTTACACAAGTACAAACTCAGGGCGAATTTAGTCTGCGAGGAGATATTTTAGATATTTTTGAAATATCCCAGTTAGAACCTTGCCGAATTGAGTTTTTTGGTGATGAAGTCGATGGTATTAGGTTATTTGAAGTCGAAACACAATTATCGAAAGAAAATCAGACAGAACTCACCATATTTCCAGCTAGCGACATAATTTTGAGAGAAAAGGATTATCAACGAGGTCAGTCAGCTTTAGAAAAACAAATTTCAAAGACTTTATCACCTATTTTAAAATCATACTTAGAAGAAATTCTTTCAAGTTTTCACCAAAAACAAATTCATTCTGATTCCAGGAAATTTTTATCTTTGTGTTATGACAAAATATGGACTGTTTTTGACTATATTGAAAAAGATACCCCAATATTCTTTGATGATTATCAAAAATTGATGAATCAGTATGAAGTCTTTGAAAGAGAATTAGCGCAATACTTTACAGAAGAGTTACAGAATAGTAAAGCATTTTCTGAGATGAAGTATTTTGCTGATACAGAGCAAATCTATAAAAAACAGAGTCCGGTTACCTTTTTCTCTAATCTGCAAAAGGGGTTAGGAAATCTCAAGTTTGACCAAATTTATCAATTTAATCAATATCCTATGCAGGAGTTTTTCAATCAATTTTCTTTTTTAAAAGAAGAAATTGAACGATATAAAAAAATGGATTACACCATTATTCTGCAGTCTAGCAATTCAATGGGAAGTAAAACATTGGAGGATGTGTTAGAGGAATATCAGATTAAATTGGATTCTAGAGATAAGTCAAGAATCTGTCAAGAATCTGTAAACTTAATCGAGGGCAATCTCAGACATGGTTTTCATTTTGTAGATGAAAAGGTTTTATTGATAACTGAACATGAGATTTTTCAAAAGAAATTGAAACGTCGTTTTCGAAGACAGCATGTTTCAAACGCAGAGAGATTAAAAGATTACAATGAACTTGAAAAAGGAGATTACGTTGTTCACCATATTCATGGGATTGGTCAATATCTAGGAATTGAAACAATTGAAATCAAGGGGATTCACCGCGATTATGTTAGCGTCCAATACCAAAATGGTGATCAAATTTCTATCCCCGTAGAACAGATTCATCTACTGTCTAAATATATTTCAAGTGATGGGAAAGCTCCTAAACTCAATAAATTGAATGACGGTCATTTTAAAAAGGCCAAGCAAAAAGTTAAGAACCAGGTAGAGGATATAGCTGACGATTTAATTAAACTCTACTCTGAACGCAGCCAGTTGAAGGGTTTTGCTTTTTCAGCTGATGATGAAGATCAACATGCTTTTGATGATGCCTTTCCTTATGTTGAAACGGATGATCAACTTCGTAGTGTTGAGGAAATCAAGAGAGATATGCAGACTTCTCAGCCAATGGATCGACTTTTAGTTGGGGATGTTGGTTTTGGAAAGACTGAAGTTGCTATGCGTGCAGCCTTTAAGGCAGTCAATGATCACAAACAGGTTGTCGTCTTAGTTCCGACGACGGTTTTAGCGCAACAGCACTATACAAATTTTAAGGAGCGATTCCAAAATTTTGCAGTTAATATTGATGTGTTGAGTCGCTTTAGAAGTAAAAAAGAGCAGACTGAAACACTTGAAAAATTGAAAAACGGTCAAGTTGATATTTTGATTGGAACACATCGTGTTTTGTCAAAAGATGTTGTGTTTGCTGATTTGGGCTTGATGATTATTGATGAGGAACAGCGATTTGGTGTCAAGCATAAGGAAACCTTGAAAGAACTGAAAAAACAAGTAGATGTCCTGACCTTGACAGCAACGCCAATTCCTCGTACCCTTCACATGTCTATGCTGGGAATCAGAGATTTGTCTGTTATTGAAACTCCGCCGACTAATCGTTATCCAGTGCAAACCTATGTTTTGGAAAAGAAAGATAGTGTCATTCGTGATGCTGTTTTGCGTGAAATGGAGCGTGGAGGTCAAGTTTACTATCTTTACAATAAAGTTGACACGATTGACCAGAAGGTTTCAGAATTACAGGAGTTGATTCCAGAGGCTTCGATTGGGTATGTTCATGGTCGAATGAGTGAAATCCAGTTGGAAAATACTCTACTAGACTTTATTGAGGGACAATACGATATCTTGGTGACGACTACCATTATTGAGACAGGGGTGGACATTCCAAATGCTAATACTTTATTTATTGAAAATGCGGACCATATGGGTTTGTCAACCTTGTATCAGTTAAGAGGAAGAGTCGGTCGTAGTAATCGTATTGCTTATGCCTATCTCATGTATCGTCCAGAAAAATCGATTAGTGAAGTCTCTGAAAAGAGATTAGAAGCGATTAAAGGATTTACAGAATTGGGATCCGGATTTAAGATTGCTATGCGAGATCTTTCGATTCGTGGAGCAGGGAATCTCCTAGGAAAATCCCAGTCTGGTTTCATTGATTCTGTTGGTTTTGAATTGTATTCGCAGTTATTAGAGGAAGCTATTGCTAAACGAAACGGTAATGCTAACACTAACACAAGAACCAAAGGGAATGCTGAGTTGATTTTGCAAATTGATGCCTATCTTCCTGATACTTATATTTCTGATCAACGACATAAGATTGAAATTTACAAGAAAATTCGTCAAATTGACAACCGTGTCAATTATGAAGAGTTACAAGAGGAGTTGATAGACCGTTTTGGAGAATACCCAGATGTAGTAGCCTATCTTTTAGAGATTGGTTTAGTCAAGTCATATTTGGACAAGGTTTTTGTTCAACGTGTGGAAAGAAAAGATAATAAAATTACAGTTCAATTTGAAAAAGTCACTCAACGACTATTTTTAGCTCAAGATTATTTTAAAGCTTTATCCGCAACGAACTTTAAAGCGGGCATCGCTGAGAATAAGGGATTAATGGAGCTTGTATTTGATGTCCAAAATAAGAAAGATTATGAAATTTTAGAGAGTCTGCTGATTTTTGGAGAAAGTTTATTAGAGATAAAAGAGTCTAAGAAAGAAAATTCCATTTGATATTTTTCTTCTATAAAATAGATAAAAATGATACAATAATAAGTTGAGGTAATAAGGATGAGATTAGACAAATATTTAAAAGTATCGCGAATTATCAAGCGTCGTACAGTCGCAAAAGAAGTAGCAGATAAAGGCAGAATCAAGGTGAATGGAATCTTGGCCAAAAGTTCAACGGATTTGAAAGTTAATGACCAAGTTGAAATTCGTTTTGGAAATAAGTTGCTACTTGTCAAAGTACTAGAGATGAAAGATAGTACAAAAAAAGAAGATGCAGCAGGCATGTATGAAATTATCAGTGAAACACGGGTAGAAGAAAATGTCTAAAAATATTGTACAATTGAATAATTCTTTTATTCAAAATGAATATCAACGTCGTCGCTACCTGATGAAAGAACGACAAAAACGGAATCGTTTTATGGGGTGGGTATTGATTTTGATTATGCTATTATTTATCTTGCCAACTTTTAATTTAGCGCAGAGTTATCAGCAATTACTCCAAAGACGTCAGCAATTAACAGACTTGCAAACTCAGTATCAAACTTTGAGCGATGAAAAGGATAAGGAGACAGCATTTGCTACCAAGTTGAAAGATGAGGATTATGCTGCCAAATATACACGAGCGAAGTACTATTATTCTAAGTCGAGGGAAATAGTTTATACGATTCCTGACTTACTTCAAAGGTGATAAAATGGAAAATTTACTAGACGTAATAGAGCAATTTTTGAGTTTATCAGATGAAAAGCTGGAAGAGTTGGCTGATAAAAATCAATTATTGCGTTTACAAGAAGAAAAGGAAAGGAAGAATGCGTAAATTCTTAATTATTTTGTTGCTACCAAGTTTTTTGACCATTTCAAAAGTCGTTAGCACAGAAAAAGAAGTCGTCTATACTTCGAAAGAAATTTATTACCTTTCACAATCTGACTTTGGTATTTATTTTAGAGAAAAGCTAAGTTTTCCCATGGTTTATGGAGAGGTTCCTGTTTATGCGAATGAAGATTTAGTAGTGGAATCTGGAAAATTGACTCCCAAAACAAGTTTCCAAATAACCGAGTGGCGCTTAAATAAACAAGGAATTCCGGTATTTAAGCTATCAAATCATCAATTTATAGCTGCGGACAAACGATTTTTATATGATCAATCAGAGGTAACTCCAACAATAAAAAAAGTATGGTTAGAATCTGATTTTAAACTGTACAATAGTCCTTATGACTTAAAAGAAGTGAAATCATCCTTATCAGCTTATTCGCAAGTATCGATTGACAAGACCATGTTTGTAGAAGGAAGAGAATTTCTACATATTGATCAGGTTGGATGGGTAGCTAAAGAATCAACTTCTGAAGAAGACAATCGGATGAGTAAGGTCCAAGAAATGTTATCGGAAAAATATCAGAAGGATTCATTCTCTATTTATGTTAAGCAACTGACTACTGGAAAAGAAGCTGGTATCAATCAAGATGAAAAGATGTATGCAGCTAGTGTTTTGAAACTCCCTTATCTTTATTATGCGCAAGAAAAAATAAATGAGGGTCTTTATCAGTTAGATACGACTGTAAAATACGTATCTGAAGTCAATGATTTTCCAGGTTCTTATAAACCAGAGGGAAGTGGTAGTCTTCCTAAAAAAGAGGATAATAAAGAGTATTCTCTCAAGGACTTAATCACAAAAGTATCTAAAGAATCTGATAATGTAGCTCATAATATATTGGGTTATTACATTTCAAACCAATCTGATGCCACATTCAAATCCAAGATGTCTGCCATTATGGGAGATGATTGGGATCCAAAAGAAAAATTGATTTCTTCCAAGATGGCCGGGAAGGTCATGGAAGCTATTTATAATCAAAATGGATTTGTGCTAGAGTCTTTGACTAAAACAGATTTTGATAATCAGCGAATTGCCAAAGGTGTTTCTGTGAAGGTAGCTCATAAAATTGGGGATGCGGACGAATTTAAGCATGATACGGGTGTTGTCTACGCAGATTCTCCATTTATTCTTTCTATTTTCACTAAGAATTCTGATTATGATACAATTTCTCAGATATCCAAGGATGTTTATGAGGTTCTAAAATGAGGGAACAAGATTTTTTAAATCATTTTCTCAAGAAGGGATATTTCAAAAAGCATACTAAGGTGGTGCTAGCTCTTTCTGGTGGGTTAGATTCTATGTTTCTATTTAAGGTATTATCTACTTATCAAAAAGAGTTAGAAATTGAATTGATTCTAGCCCATGTGAATCATAAGCAGAGAGTAGAATCAGATTGGGAAGAAAAGGAATTAAGGAAGTTGGCTGCTGAAGCAGAGCTTCCTATTTATATCAGCAATTTTTTAGGTGAATTTTCAGAAGCTCGTGCTCGACATTTTCGTTATGATTTTTTTCAAGAGGTCATGAAAAAGACAGGTGCGACAGCCTTAGTCACTGCCCACCATGCGGATGATCAGGTGGAAACGATTTTAATGCGTTTGATTCGAGGTACTCGTTTGCGCTATATATCAGGAATTAAGGAGAAGCAAGTAGTCGGAGAGATAGAAATCATTCGGCCCTTCTTGCATTTTCAGAAAAAAGACTTTCCACCAATTTTTCACTTTGAAGATACATCAAATAAGGAAAATCATTATTTTCGCAATCGTATTCGAAATTCTTATTTACCAGAATTAGAAAAAGAAAATCCTCGATTTAGAGATGCAATCTTAAGTATCGGCAATGAAATTTTAGATTATGATTTGGCAATAGCTGAATTATCAAAGAATATTGATGTAGAAAATTTAGAGCAGCTATTGTCTTACTCTGAGTCTACACAAAGAGTTTTACTTCAAACTTATCTGAATCGTTTTCCAGATTTGAATCTCACAAAAGCTCAGTTTGAAGAAGTTCGGCAGATTTTAAAATCTAAAGGCCAGTATCGTCATCCGCTTAAAAATGGCTATGAATTGATAAAAGAGTACCAACATTTTCAGATTTGTAAAATCAGTCCGCAGGCTGATGAAAAGGAAGATGAATTTGTGTTACACTATCAAAATCAGGTTACTTATCAAGGATATACATTTTCCTTTGGAATTCTTTTAGAAGGTGAATCAATTCAGCGAATACCTGTTTCACGAGAAACATCCATACACATTCGTCATCGAAAACCAGGGGATTTTTTGATTCAAAATGGGCATAGAAAAAAACTCAGACGTCTATTTATTGATTTGAAAATCCCTATGGAAAAGCGAAAATCAGCTCTGATTATTGAGCAATTTGGTGAAATTATCTCAATTTTGGGAATTGCGACCAGTAATTTGAGTAAAAACACGAAAAATGATATAATGAACACTGTACTTTATATAGAAAAAATAGATAGGTAAAAAAATGTTAGAAAACGATATTAAAAAAATCCTTGTTTCACACGATGAAATTACAGAAGCTGCTAAAAAATTAGGTGCTCAATTAACCAAAGACTATGCAGGAAAAAATCCAATTTTAGTTGGGATTTTAAAAGGATCTATTCCTTTTATGGCTGAATTGGTCAAACATATCGACACACATATTGAAATGGACTTCATGATGGTTTCTAGCTACCATGGTGGAACAGCAAGTAGTGGTGTCATTAATATTAAGCAAGATGTGACTCAAGATATCAAAGGAAGACATGTTTTATTTGTAGAGGATATCATTGATACAGGTCAAACTTTGAAGAATTTGCGAGATATGTTTATTGCAAGAGAAGCAGCTTCTGTTAACATTGCAACCTTGTTGGATAAACCAGAAGGACGTGTTGTAGAAATTGAGGCAGACTATACTTGCTTTACTATTCCAAATGAGTTTGTAGTAGGTTATGGTTTAGACTACAAAGAAAATTATCGTAACCTTCCTTATGTTGGAGTATTGAAAGAAGAAGTATATTCAAATTAGAAAGAGCAATTTTTAATGAAAAAACAAAATAATGGTTTAATTAAAAATCCTTTTCTATGGTTATTACTTATTTTTTTCCTAGTTACAGCCTACCAGTATTTTAGTACAGGTAGTGTTGCAGGGAAAAGTGAGCAAATTAATTATACAGAATTGGTAAAAGAAATTACCGATGACAATGTAAAAGAATTGACTTACCAACCAAATGGCAGTGTTATCGAAGTTTCAGGTGTCTATAAAAATCCTAAAACAAGTAAAGAAGAAACAGGCATTCAGTTCTTTTCTCCTTCTGCTACAACAGTAGAGAAATTTTCAAGCATCATTCTTCCTTCAGATACGACAGTATCTGAATTGCAAAAGCTTGCTTCTGACCATAAAGCTGAAGTAACTGTTAAGCATGAAAGTTCAAGTGGTATGTGGATTAATATTCTTGTATCCATTGTGCCATTCGGTATTCTTTTCTTCTTCCTATTCTCTATGATGGGAAATATGGGAGGAAATAATAGCCGTAACCCGATGAGTTTTGGACGTAGTAAGGCTAAGGCTGCAAATAAAGAAGATATTAAAGTAAGATTTTCAGATGTTGCTGGAGCTGAGGAAGAAAAACAAGAACTAGTTGAAGTTGTTGAATTTTTAAAAGATCCAAAACGATTTACAAAACTTGGAGCCCGTATTCCAGCAGGTGTTCTTTTGGAGGGACCTCCGGGAACAGGTAAAACTTTGCTTGCTAAAGCAGTCGCCGGAGAAGCAGGTGTTCCATTCTTTAGTATCTCAGGTTCTGACTTTGTAGAAATGTTTGTCGGAGTTGGAGCTAGTCGTGTTCGTTCTCTTTTTGAAGATGCCAAAAAAGCAGCACCAGCTATCATCTTTATCGATGAAATTGATGCTGTTGGACGTCAACGTGGAGTTGGTCTTGGCGGAGGAAATGACGAACGTGAACAAACCTTGAACCAGCTCTTGATTGAGATGGATGGTTTTGAGGGAAATGAAGGAATTATTGTCATTGCTGCAACGAACCGTTCAGATGTACTTGACCCAGCCCTTCTGCGTCCAGGACGTTTTGATAGAAAAGTATTGGTTGGCCGTCCTGATGTTAAGGGGCGTGAAGCAATCTTGAAAGTTCATGCTAAGAACAAGCCTTTAGCAGAAGATGTTGATTTGAAATTAGTGGCTCAACAAACTCCAGGCTTTGTTGGTGCTGATTTAGAGAATGTATTGAATGAAGCAGCCTTGGTTGCCGCTCGTCGTAATAAATCGATAATTGATGCTTCAGACATTGATGAAGCAGAAGATAGAGTTATTGCTGGTCCTTCTAAGAAAGATAAGACAGTTTCACAAAAAGAACGTGAATTGGTTGCCTATCATGAGGCAGGACATACCATTGTTGGTCTAGTCTTATCGAATGCCCGCGTTGTCCATAAGGTTACAATTGTACCAAGAGGTCGTGCAGGTGGCTATATGATTGCACTTCCTAAGGAAGACCAAATGCTTTTATCTAAAGAAGATATGAAAGAGCAATTGGCTGGCTTAATGGGTGGACGTGTAGCTGAAGAAATTATCTTTAATGTCCAAACGACAGGAGCTTCAAACGACTTTGAACAGGCGACACAAATGGCGCGTGCAATGGTTACAGAGTACGGTATGAGTGAAAAACTTGGTCCGGTACAATATGAGGGTAATCATGCCATGTTTGGTGCACAAAGCCCTCAAAAATCAATTTCAGAACAAACAGCTTATGAAATTGACGAAGAGGTTCGTTCATTATTGAATGAAGCACGAAATAAAGCTGCTGAAATTATTCAGTCAAATCGTGAAACTCACAAGTTGATTGCAGAAGCATTATTGAAATACGAAACATTGGATAGTACACAAATTAAATCTCTTTACGAAACAGGAAAGATGCCTGAAACAGTAGAAGAGGAATCACATGCACTATCCTATGATGAAGTAAAATCAAAAATTAATGACGAAAAATAACCCTGAGAGAGGCATGTCCTCTCTTTTTTGTGCAGTTGAGGAGCTAAAGGGTGCAGAATGGATGAAATGTGCCAAAAGTGTTTCTGAATCTGTTAGACTGTATCTAGAAAGGGGAAGATTATGCTTAAAAAAATGTATGAAGAAGTCCAAGGAATTGTATACAAGTGTAGAAATGAATATTACCTTCATTTGTGGGAGTTATCGGACTGGGACCAAGAGGGAATGATTTGCTTACATGAATTGATCAGTAGAGAAGAAGGGCTTGTAGAAGATATCCCACGCTTACGTAAATATTTCAAAACAAAATTCCGGAATCGAATTCTGGATTATCTCCGTAAACAAGAAAGTCAAAAACGGAGATATGATAAAGAGCTTTATGAAGAAGTGGGTGAGATAAGTCATCGTATAAGTGAGGGAGGCCTGTGGCTAGACGATTATTATCTCTTTCATGAAACACTAAGAGATTATAGAAACAAACAAAATAAAGAGCAACGAGCAGAGTTAGAACGCGTCTTAAGAAATGAACGTTTCCGAGGGCGTCAAAGAGTGTTAAGAGACTTACGTATTGTGTTTAAAGAGTTTGATATCCGTACTCATTAGGAATTCATGCAAAAAAGTAAAAAAGTTTAAAAAAGGTGTTGACAAAAAACAAAAAGCCGGTATAATAGTAAGAGTTGAAAATAACAACTCAGGTCCGTTGGTCAAGGGGTTAAGACACCGCCTTTTCACGGCGGTAACACGGGTTCGAATCCCGTACGGACTATGGTATGTTGCGGTTGAGGCACTTGATGAAAAAAGTTTTAAAAAAGTTTCAAAAAAGTGTTGACAAGCGAAAGCGACTGTGATATACTAATATAGTTGTCACTTGAGAGAAGCGAGTGACAAAGACCTTTGAAAACTGAACAAGACGAACCAATGTGCAGGGCGCTACAACTAAGGTTGTAGTACTGAACAATGAAAAAACAATAAATCTGTCAGTGACAGAAATGAGTGAGAACTCAAACTTTTAATGAGAGTTTGATCCTGGCTCAGGACGAACGCTGGCGGCGTGCCTAATACATGCAAGTAGAACGCTGAAGGAGGAGCTTGCTTCTCCGGATGAGTTGCGAACGGGTGAGTAACGCGTAGGTAACCTGCCTGGTAGCGGGGGATAACTATTGGAAACGATAGCTAATACCGCATAAGAGTAGATGTTGCATGACATTTGCTTAAAAGGTGCAATTGCATCACTACCAGATGGACCTGCGTTGTATTAGCTAGTTGGTGGGGTAACGGCTCACCAAGGCGACGATACATAGCCGACCTGAGAGGGTGATCGGCCACACTGGGACTGAGACACGGCCCAGACTCCTACGGGAGGCAGCAGTAGGGAATCTTCGGCAATGGACGGAAGTCTGACCGAGCAACGCCGCGTGAGTGAAGAAGGTTTTCGGATCGTAAAGCTCTGTTGTAAGAGAAGAACGAGTGTGAGAGTGGAAAGTTCACACTGTGACGGTATCTTACCAGAAAGGGACGGCTAACTACGTGCCAGCAGCCGCGGTAATACGTAGGTCCCGAGCGTTGTCCGGATTTATTGGGCGTAAAGCGAGCGCAGGCGGTTAGATAAGTCTGAAGTTAAAGGCTGTGGCTTAACCATAGTACGCTTTGGAAACTGTTTAACTTGAGTGCAAGAGGGGAGAGTGGAATTCCATGTGTAGCGGTGAAATGCGTAGATATATGGAGGAACACCGGTGGCGAAAGCGGCTCTCTGGCTTGTAACTGACGCTGAGGCTCGAAAGCGTGGGGAGCAAACAGGATTAGATACCCTGGTAGTCCACGCCGTAAACGATGAGTGCTAGGTGTTAGACCCTTTCCGGGGTTTAGTGCCGCAGCTAACGCATTAAGCACTCCGCCTGGGGAGTACGACCGCAAGGTTGAAACTCAAAGGAATTGACGGGGGCCCGCACAAGCGGTGGAGCATGTGGTTTAATTCGAAGCAACGCGAAGAACCTTACCAGGTCTTGACATCCCTCTGACCGCTCTAGAGATAGAGTTTTCCTTCGGGACAGAGGTGACAGGTGGTGCATGGTTGTCGTCAGCTCGTGTCGTGAGATGTTGGGTTAAGTCCCGCAACGAGCGCAACCCCTATTGTTAGTTGCCATCATTCAGTTGGGCACTCTAGCGAGACTGCCGGTAATAAACCGGAGGAAGGTGGGGATGACGTCAAATCATCATGCCCCTTATGACCTGGGCTACACACGTGCTACAATGGCTGGTACAACGAGTCGCAAGCCGGTGACGGCAAGCTAATCTCTTAAAGCCAGTCTCAGTTCGGATTGTAGGCTGCAACTCGCCTACATGAAGTCGGAATCGCTAGTAATCGCGGATCAGCACGCCGCGGTGAATACGTTCCCGGGCCTTGTACACACCGCCCGTCACACCACGAGAGTTTGTAACACCCGAAGTCGGTGAGGTAACCGTAAGGAGCCAGCCGCCTAAGGTGGGATAGATGATTGGGGTGAAGTCGTAACAAGGTAGCCGTATCGGAAGGTGCGGCTGGATCACCTCCTTTCTAAGGATAAGGAACTGCGCATTGGTCTTGTTTAGTCTTGAGAGGTCTTGTGGGGCCTTAGCTCAGCTGGGAGAGCGCCTGCTTTGCACGCAGGAGGTCAGCGGTTCGATCCCGCTAGGCTCCATTGGTGAGAGATCACCAAGTAATGCACATTGAAAATTGAATATCTATATCAAATAGTAACAAGAAAATAAACCGAAAACGCTGTAGTATTAATAAGAGTTTATGACTGAAAGGTCAAAAAATAAGGTTAAGTTAATAAGGGCGCACGGTGGATGCCTTGGCACTAGGAGCCGAAGAAGGACGTGACAAACGACGATATGCCTTGGGTAGCTGTAAGTAAGCGATGATCCAGGGATTTCCGAATGGGGGAACCCAACAGGTACTACCTGTTACCCGCATCTGTTAAGGATGTGAGGAGGAAGACGCAGTGAACTGAAACATCTAAGTAGCTGCAGGAAGAGAAAGCAAAAGCGATTGCCTTAGTAGCGGCGAGCGAAACGGCAGGAGGGCAAACCGAAGAGTTTACTCTTCGGGGTTGTAGGACTGCAATGTGGACTCAAAGATTATAGAAGAATGATTTGGGAAGATCAGCCAAAGAGAGTAATAGCCTCGTATTTAAAATAGTCTTTGTACCTAGCAGTATCCTGAGTACGGCGGGACACGCGAAATCCCGTCGGAATCTGGGAGGACCATCTCCCAACCCTAAATACTCCCTAGTGACCGATAGTGAACCAGTACCGTGAGGGAAAGGTGAAAAGCACCCCGGGAGGGGAGTGAAATAGAACCTGAAACCGTGTGCCTACAACAAGTTCGAGCCCGTTAATGGGTGAGAGCGTGCCTTTTGTAGAATGAACCGGCGAGTTACGTTATGATGCGAGGTTAAGTTGAAGAGACGGAGCCGTAGGGAAACCGAGTCTGAACAGGGCGAATTAGTATCATGACGTAGACCCGAAACCATGTGACCTACCCATGAGCAGGTTGAAGGTGCGGTAAGACGCACTGGAGGACCGAACCAGGGCACGTTGAAAAGTGCTTGGATGACTTGTGGGTAGCGGAGAAATTCCAAACGAACTTGGAGATAGCTGGTTCTCTCCGAAATAGCTTTAGGGCTAGCGTCGACATTAAGATTCTTGGAGGTAGAGCACTGTTTGGGTGAGGGGTCCATCCCGGATTACCAATCTCAGATAAACTCCGAATGCCAATGAATTATGGTCGGCAGTCAGACTGCGAGTGCTAAGATCCGTAGTCGAAAGGGAAACAGCCCAGACCACCAGCTAAGGTCCCAAAATAATTGTTAAGTGGAAAAGGATGTGGGGTTGCACAGACAACTAGGATGTTAGCTTAGAAGCAGCTATTCATTCAAAGAGTGCGTAATAGCTCACTAGTCGAGTGACCCTGCGCCGAAAATGTACCGGGGCTAAAACAATTTACCGAAGCTGTGGATACCTTTATAGGTATGGTAGGAGAGCGTTCTATGTGTGAAGAAGGTGTACCGTGAGGAGTGCTGGAACGCATAGAAGTGAGAATGCCGGTATGAGTAGCGAAAGACAGGTGAGAATCCTGTCCACCGTAAGACTAAGGTTTCCAGGGGAAGGCTCGTCCGCCCTGGGTTAGTCGGGACCTAAGGAGAGACCGAAAGGTGTATCCGATGGACAACAGGTTGATATTCCTGTACTAGAGTATGTAGTGATGGAGGGACGCAGTAGGCTAACTAAAGCAGACGATTGGAAGTGTCTGTCTAAGCAGTGAGGTGTGATATGAGTCAAATGCTTATATCTGTAACATTGAGCTGTGATGGGGAGCGAAGTTTAGTAGCGAAGTTAGTGACGTCACACTGCCAAGAAAAGCTTCTAGCGTTTAAACATACTCTACCCGTACCGCAAACCGACACAGGTAGTCGAGGCGAGTAGCCTCAGGTGAGCGAGAGAACTCTCGTTAAGGAACTCGGCAAAATGACCCCGTAACTTCGGGAGAAGGGGTGCTGATTTTAAGTCAGCCGCAGTGAATAGGCCCAAGCAACTGTTTATCAAAAACACAGCTCTCTGCTAAATCGTAAGATGATGTATAGGGGGTGACGCCTGCCCGGTGCTGGAAGGTTAAGAGGAGTGCTTAGCGTAAGCGAAGGTATGAATTGAAGCCCCAGTAAACGGCGGCCGTAACTATAACGGTCCTAAGGTAGCGAAATTCCTTGTCGGGTAAGTTCCGACCCGCACGAAAGGCGTAATGATTTGGGCACTGTCTCAACGAGAGACTCGGTGAAATTTTAGTACCTGTGAAGATGCAGGTTACCCGCGACAGGACGGAAAGACCCCATGGAGCTTTACTGCAGTTTGATATTGAGTGTCTGTACCACATGTACAGGATAGGTAGGAGTCTAAGAGATCGGGACGCCAGTTTCGAAGGAGACGTTGTTGGGATACTACCCTTGTGTTATGGCCACTCTAACCCGGATAGGTGATCCCTATCGGAGACAGTGTCTGACGGGCAGTTTGACTGGGGCGGTCGCCTCCTAAAAGGTAACGGAGGCGCCCAAAGGTTCCCTCAGAATGGTTGGAAATCATTCGCAGAGTGTAAAGGTATAAGGGAGCTTGACTGCGAGAGCTACAACTCGAGCAGGGACGAAAGTCGGGCTTAGTGATCCGGTGGTTCCGTATGGAAGGGCCATCGCTCAACGGATAAAAGCTACCCTGGGGATAACAGGCTTATCTCCCCCAAGAGTTCACATCGACGGGGAGGTTTGGCACCTCGATGTCGGCTCGTCGCATCCTGGGGCTGTAGTCGGTCCCAAGGGTTGGGCTGTTCGCCCATTAAAGCGGCACGCGAGCTGGGTTCAGAACGTCGTGAGACAGTTCGGTCCCTATCCGTCGCGGGCGTAGGAAATTTGAGAGGATCTGCTCCTAGTACGAGAGGACCAGAGTGGACTTACCGCTGGTGTACCAGTTGTCTTGCCAAAGGCATCGCTGGGTAGCTATGTAGGGAAGGGATAAACGCTGAAAGCATCTAAGTGTGAAACCCACCTCAAGATGAGATTTCCCATGATTTTATATCAGTAAGAGCCCTGAGAGATGATCAGGTAGATAGGTTAGAAGTGGAAGTGTGGCGACACATGTAGCGGACTAATACTAATAGCTCGAGGACTTATCCAAAGTAACTGAGAATATGAAAGCGTAGTGTTTTCTTGATTTGAATAGATATTCAATTTTGAGTAGGTATTACTCAGAGTTAAGTGACGATAGCCTAGGAGATACACCTGTACCCATGCCGAACACAGAAGTTAAGCCCTAGAACGCCGGAAGTAGTTGGGGGTTGCCCCCTGTGAGATATGGAAGTCGCTTAGCTCTAATCCGCCATAGCTCAGTTGGTAGTAGCGCATGACTGTTAATCATGATGTCGTAGGTTCGAGTCCTACTGGCGGAGTAATTTAGTTAAGAGGTTTAGACCTCTTTTTTTGGCTCTTTATCAACTGTAGTGGGTTGAAGAAAAGCTAAGATCTAGAAAGGACAAATTTCGTCCTTTCTTTTTTGATATTCAGAGCGATAAAAATCTGTTTTTTGAAGTTTTCAAAGTTCTGAAAACCAAAGGCATTTCGCTTGATAAGTTTAATGAGATTATTGGTCGCTTCTAATTTGGCGTTAGAATAAGGTAGTTGAAAGACGTTGACAATTTTCTCTTTGTTCTTTAGATAAGATTGTTTTCCATACTTCCGAAAAATTTGTCTGGCTCCTTGTTCTGAAAGTGGAAAAGTAAGAGCTGATAGAGATTGTAGTAGTGTTTCAAGTCTTCTGAATAGCTCAAATGCTTGTCTAGAATCTCTTTATTGGTCAAGTGCATGCGAAAAGTAGGGCGATAAAAACGTTTATCGCTGAGTTTCCTACTATCTTGCTGGATGAGTTTCCAGTAGTGCTTGATAGCCTTGTATTCATGAGATTTTCGTTCAAACTGATTCATGATTTGGACACGCACACGACTCATAGCACAGCTAAGATGTTGAACAATGTGAAATCGATCAAGTACAATTTTTGCACTGGGGAAAATCTGTTTAGCCAAGTCATAATAAGGGCTAAACATATCCATAGTAATGATTTTCACTCGACATCGGACGGATCTATCATATTTAAGAAAGTGATTTCGAATGACAGTTGAAGTTGAAATAGCCAGCTGATGGGCAATATCGGTCATAGAAGTCTTTTCAATCAACTTTTAAGTAATTTTTTGGTTGATGATACTGGGGATTTGGTGATTTTTCTTGACGATAGAAGTTTCAGACACCATCATTTTCGAGCATTGATAGAACTTAAAACGACGCTCTCTAAGTAGAATTCTGGTAGGCATACCAGTCGTTTCGAGGTAAGGAATCTTAGAATGTTTTTGAAAGTCATATTTCTAACTTCCGCAATCAGGTCAAGATGGGGCGTCGTAGTCCAGTTTAGCGATGATTTCCTTATTTGTACCCCTATTGATGATATCTATAATTTAGAAATTAGGGTCTGTAAGCTCTAGTAATTTTGTGATAAAGTGTAATTGTTCTATATGATTCTTTCTAATGATTGTTTGGTGCCTTTTCATTATAAATCTTATGGAATTTTTTTCTACCATAAAATAGGTTCCATAATACCTATAGGGGATTTACCCACTACAAATATTATAGTTACTTTTCTTTTTAATAATTATTAAGTGCTTCATTTCTATTCAATCACTTTATAGCTTAAACTGAGAAAGATTCAATGCAATGGTAACCGTACAGGATGATTTGTAATAAGGTTAATTTTTGTAAATCATTTATAGGAAATTTTTTATTTTTAGGGATTTAATAGTTTGTTTTTGATGTAAGATATTTATTTCTATTCTGTCAACTTTTCCTTTTTGTTATCTTGTTGAGGTTGGTATTTTAACAATTCAGGAGTTATTAATGATTAATTAAAATTTTTTGTTAGAATAAGATCATAAAAAGTAAAGGAGTGTATGCTTATGCTACAAAATATTTATGATCAGATGACTGATTTCTATGACAGTATCGAAGAAGAGTATGCTACTTTCTTTGGTAATAGTTGGGACTGGGAACATTTTCATTTTAAATTTTTGATTTATTATTTAGTTAGATATGGTATTGGGTGTCGTAGGGATTTTATTGTTTACCATTATCGTGTTGCTTATCGTTTGTATCTTGAAAAGATGATAATGAAACAAGGTTTTATTTCTTGTTGAGATAGTCTGAGTTAATTTCCGAACAAATTTACTTTTTTATAGAAAGATAATAATAAATAGCTAGTTATTTTTCTAAATCATTTTTTAATAGTTGGAAATAGCAAATCTTTCTATTGTTTCTTCTTGATAAAAAGGCGATTTTTTCTTATAATAAATTGTAAGATATAATTGCAGGTGAGATTCCTGCCATGTATGTGAGAAAGGAAGAGCCTGAGGGCTCAGACAAGATTATGACTTCAGTTGTTGTTGTAGGTACCCAATGGGGTGATGAAGGTAAAGGGAAGATTACAGATTTCCTTTCAGCGAATGCAGAAGTGATTGCACGTTACCAGGGTGGTGATAATGCAGGTCACACGATTGTGATCGATGGTAAGAAATTTAAGTTGCACTTGATTCCATCTGGGATTTTCTTCCCTGAAAAAATCTCTGTTATTGGGAATGGTATGGTTGTAAATCCTAAATCTCTTGTGAAAGAGTTGGGCTATCTTCATGAGGAGGGGGTGACAACTGATAACTTGCGTATTTCTGATCGCGCACATGTTATTTTGCCTTATCATATCGAGTTAGACCGTTTGCAAGAAGAAGCTAAGGGCGACAATAAGATTGGGACTACAATCAAGGGAATTGGTCCAGCTTATATGGATAAGGCTGCTCGTGTTGGGATTCGTATTGCAGATCTTTTAGATAAAGATATTTTCCGTGAGCGTTTAGAACGTAACCTTGCTGAAAAGAATCGTC
The DNA here is from genome assembly GCF_041154385.1 of Streptococcus sp. SN-1. Classification (NCBI taxonomy): domain Bacteria; kingdom Bacillati; phylum Bacillota; class Bacilli; order Lactobacillales; family Streptococcaceae; genus Streptococcus; species Streptococcus sp. SN-1. Next base: position 2,087,291 of record NZ_AP028929.1, on the reverse strand, counting down.
TTTTTGAAAAATTGTATGACAGTAAAGCGATTGCTTTCGATGATATTTTTGAAGAGTATTACGAATATGGTCAACAAATCAAGAAATATGTGACAGACACGTCTGTAATCTTGAACGATGCGCTTGATAATGGTAAGCGTGTGCTTTTTGAAGGTGCACAAGGTGTTATGCTAGATATCGACCAAGGTACATATCCATTTGTTACGTCTTCAAACCCTGTAGCTGGTGGTGTGACAATTGGTTCTGGTGTTGGGCCAAGCAAGATTGACAAGGTTGTAGGTGTATGTAAAGCCTATACGAGTCGTGTAGGAGACGGTCCTTTCCCAACTGAGTTGTTTGATGAAGTGGGAGAACGTATTCGTGAAGTAGGTCATGAATATGGTACAACAACTGGTCGTCCACGTCGTGTGGGTTGGTTTGACTCAGTTGTCATGCGTCATAGCCGTCGCGTTTCTGGTATCACCAACCTTTCATTGAACTCTATTGATGTTTTGAGTGGTTTAGATACAGTAAAAATCTGTGTGGCCTATGATCTTGATGGTCAACGTATTGACTATTATCCAGCTAGTCTTGAGCAATTGAAACGTTGCAAGCCTATCTATGAAGAGTTGCCAGGTTGGTCAGAAGATATCACTGGAGTTCGTAATTTGGAAGATCTTCCTGAGAATGCGCGTAACTATGTTCGTCGTGTGAGCGAATTGGTTGGCGTTCGTATTTCTACTTTCTCAGTAGGTCCTGGTCGTGAACAAACAAATATTTTAGAAAGTGTTTGGTCCTAAGAGATTTTTAAGATTTGTTTAAGATAGGTCGGGTATACTATAGACAGTTACAAGAAGACCTCCTAACTTGTTGTAACAAATATCCTAAACTTTTCTTTTTCATAATAATCTCCCTATAGAGTCACCGCATTCGGTGGCTTTTTTTGTCTTGGAATTCATGATATAATAATAAAATCGATAAGTAGGAAAAGAGAAAAGAGATGAATTATACAGTTGAAGAAAAAGAAGTCTTTATGAGGGAGGCTTTGAGAGAGGCTGAGATTGCTCTGGAACACGATGAAATTCCAATTGGTTGTGTGATTGTCAAGGACGGAGAAATCATTGGTCGTGGGCATAATGCGCGTGAGGAGTTGCAGCGAGCGGTTATGCATGCGGAGATTATGGCCATAGAGAATGCGAACTTGAGTGAGGAGAGCTGGCGCTTGCTGGATTGCACGCTTTTTGTGACCATTGAGCCTTGTGTCATGTGTAGTGGGGCGATTGGGCTTGCCCGTATTCCAAACGTGGTCTATGGGGCTAAAAACCAGAAATTTGGCGCTGCTGGGAGTTTGTACGATATTTTGACAGATGAGCGTCTTAACCATCGTGTGGAGGTTGAAACGGGAATTTTGGAAGGTGAATGCGCAGCTATTATGCAGGACTTTTTTAGAAATAGACGGAAAAAATAATTTTGCTTTTAAAATGAAGAGGAATGTGATATAATAAACAGTGGAGCAACAGTTCTGCGTGAAGCGGGTCAGGGGAGGAATCCAGCAGCCCTAAGCGATTTGAATTGTGTGCTCTTTTTTTCGTGCTTTTTCCGAATAAATAAGATAGAATAATCTAGAATAAATGATAATAGAAAAGAGAAGATGATGAAAATTCGTGGTTTTGAATTGGTTTCTAGTTTTACAGATGAAAATTTATTGCCAAAGCGTGAGACAGCGCATGCGGCTGGTTACGACTTAAAAGTTGCTGTGCGTACAGTTATTGCGCCAGGAGAGATTGTATTGGTTCCGACAGGAGTTAAGGCTTATATGCAACCGACTGAGGTTCTCTACCTATATGATCGTTCTTCAAACCCTCGTAAGAAGGGCTTGGTTTTAATTAATTCAGTTGGCGTTATTGATGGGGACTATTATGGAAATCCTGGGAATGAAGGGCATATTTTTGCTCAGATGAAGAATATCACAGACCAAGAGGTTGTTCTTGAAGTTGGAGAACGTGTTGTCCAGGCTGTCTTTGCTCCTTTCTTAATTGCAGATGGAGATGCGGCTGATGGCGTTCGAACTGGTGGATTTGGATCGACAGGGCACTAGAATGAAGATTATCTTTGTACGTCACGGGGAGCCAGATTATAGTATGCTTGATAAACTTGAAAATCCGCAACTCTATAGTGGTTTTGGTCGTGATTTAGCACCATTGACAGGAAAAGGTCGCAGTCTGGCAAAAGAAGTTGCTAAAACTGCATGTTTTGGAAAGACAGAGATTATTATTTCATCGTCTGTGACGAGGGCTTTAGAAACAGCCCATTATATAGCAGTTGAAACAGGATTGGACTTATTTGTGGAGCCGTTTTTTCATGAGTGGCGTCCAGACTTAGATAGCACTAACTCTGATTTAACTAGTGTATTGGTAGCTCATGAATATTATCTAAAACATCAAGGAGGTTTATCTGAAGATTCTCCTTATCGCTATGAAACTGATCTAGAGATGCGTCATCGTTTTTTAAGAGCTTTGGAAAAATATAAAAATTATAAAACTATTATCATTGTAACTCACGGAATGCTCATGCGCCAGTTTGTGCCAAATGAGAAGATTGATTTTTGCCAAGTGATTGAGTGTGAGATAGAGATATAGAAAGAGGTTTATTATCGCAAAAAAAAGGCGATATTTGTGTGTCAAAATTGTGAATATAATTCCCCTAAATATCTGGGGCGCTGTCCCAACTGTGGGTCTTGGTCTTCTTTTGTAGAAGAGGTTGAGGTTGCCGAGGTAAAGAATGCGCGTGTGTCCTTGACAGGTGAGAAAAGACAGAAAGAAGAAATTTGCGACCGGCTTGCTGCTTGTCTCTTCTCGTATCTTTGAGAAGCGTCGGGCTTCTTGCTTTACTAATCCAGATTTAAAAGATTTTTTAGAGGAAAACGGTGCTAAAAGCATAGAGTTTATAGGGGTAGATGGCAATGGCTGTGTTAGGGCTTCCGTTTTGGCAGCTACCAAGGAGAATTATCAGGTTTCTGTCGATTTGTTTGCTGTCGGAGTTGCCAACCAGAAGAAATTCACTAAAACACTGAAGCAGTGGCAAGATTGCGGAATCAAGATTGGATAGTTTTATGGGGATCTTAATATGAAAATTATTTTTATCCGTCACGGAGAGCCAAATTACCGTGAGTTAGAGAAGCGTTCTTATACGGGATTTGGGATAGATTTGGCACCCTTGTCTGAGAAGGGACGGCAGCAAGCTCAGGAACTGAGCACCAATCCTTTACTCCCTTCGGCTGAAATAATCATATCTTCTGCAGTCACAAGAGCTTTAGAAACGGCTTCTTATGTGGTTTGTGCTACGGGTCTTCCTTTAAGAGTGGAGCCATTATTGCATGAATGGCAGGTCTATGAAAGTGGCACAGATAATTTTGAAAAAGCTCGTACTATGTTTCTAGAAAATAAGGGGGAGTTACTTCCTAATAGTCCTATTCAATATGAGACAGCTACGGAAATGAAGTCTCGTTTTCTAGAATGTATGTCTAAGTATCGAGAACATCAGACTGTGGTAGTTGTTGCTCATCGAATGCTCATGCGCCAGTTTGTGCCAAATGAGAAGATTAATTTTTGCCAAGTGATTGAGTGTGAGTTAGAGATATAGAAAGAGGTTTATCATCGCAAAGAAAAAAGCGACATTTGTATGTCAAAATTGTGGGTATAATTCCCCTAAATATCTAGGACGTTGTCCCAACTGTGGGTCTTGGTCTTCTTTTGTAGAAGAGGTTGAGGTTGCCGAGGTAAAGAATGCGCGTGTGTCCTTGACAGGTGAGAAAACCAAGCCCATGAAACTGGCTGAGGTGACTTCTATCAACGTTAATCGAACCAAGACGGACATGGAGGAATTCAACCGTGTACTTGGAGGCGGAGTGGTACCAGGAAGTCTCGTCCTAATCGGTGGGGATCCTGGAATCGGGAAATCGACTCTTCTCCTACAAGTCTCAACCCAGTTGTCTCAAGTAGGGACAGTTCTCTACGTCAGTGGGGAGGAGTCTGCCCAGCAGATTAAACTCCGTGCAGAGCGTTTGGGTGATATTGATAGCGAGTTTTATCTCTATGCAGAGACCAATATGCAGAGTGTTCGAGCTGAGGTAGAAAGAATCCAGCCAAACTTCCTCATTATTGACTCCATTCAGACCATTATGTCTCCTGAGATTTCAGGGGTGCAGGGGTCTGTTTCTCAAGTGCGTGAGGTGACAGCTGAACTTATGCAGCTGGCCAAAACTAATAACATTGCCATCTTTATCGTAGGTCATGTGACCAAGGAAGGAACCTTGGCTGGTCCTCGTATGCTAGAGCATATGGTGGATACGGTGCTTTACTTTGAAGGAGAGCGCCACCATACCTTTCGTATTTTGAGAGCGGTCAAAAACCGTTTTGGCTCCACTAATGAGATTGGGATTTTTGAGATGCAGTCGGGCGGCTTGGTTGAGGTACTCAATCCGAGTCAAGTTTTCCTAGAAGAGCGTTTGGATGGAGCAACTGGTTCATCAATCGTTGTGACCATGGAAGGGACGCGTCCGATTTTGGCGGAGGTTCAGGCTTTGGTGACACCGACCATGTTTGGAAATGCCAAGCGTACTACGACAGGACTTGATTTTAATCGTGCTAGCTTGATTATGGCTGTTTTAGAAAAACGGGCAGGTCTTCTCTTGCAAAATCAGGACGCCTATCTTAAATCTGCTGGCGGTGTCAAATTGGATGAACCTGCCATTGACTTGGCCGTTGCGGTTTCCATTGCTTCGAGTTATAAAGACAAGCCAACTAATCCTCAGGAATGTTTTGTAGGAGAGTTAGGCTTGACGGGAGAAATTCGGCGCGTGAATCGTATTGAGCAGCGCATCAATGAAGCTGCTAAACTGGGTTTTACTAAGATTTATGTACCCAAGAATTCCTTGACAGGAATCACTCCGCCCAAGGAAATTCAGGTCATTGGCGTAACAACGATTCAGGAAGTTTTGAAAAAGGTCTTTGCATAATCCGTGACAAATCCTCTTAAAAATGATAAGATAGGAGAAATATTTGACTATCAAATTTTCAAGGAGGGAATCGTGTCGTATTTTGAACAGTTTATGCAAGCCAATCAGGCTTATGTTGCCCTACATGGGCAGTTAAATCTGCCACTTAAACCCAAAACTAGAGTAGCCATTGTGACCTGTATGGACTCTCGTTTGCACGTTGCGCAAGCTTTAGGTTTGGCACTTGGGGATGCTCATATCTTGCGGAATGCAGGTGGTCGAGTGACAGAAGACATGATTCGTTCGCTGGTTATTTCCCAGCAACAAATGGGGACAAGAGAGATTGTGGTGTTGCACCATACAGACTGTGGTGCTCAGACCTTTGAAAATGGTCCTTTTCAGGAGTATCTGAAAGAGGAACTAGGTGTCGATGTGTCAGACCAGGATTTCTTGCCCTTCCAAGATATAGAGGAGAGTGTACGTGAGGATATGCAACTCCTTATCGAATCTCCCCTAATACCAGACGATGTCATTATCTCTGGTGCTATTTACGATGTGGATACAGGAAGTATGACAGTCGTAGAATTGTAAATACTTTATTTAGAAAGAAAGTGTATGAAGAAAAACAGTATTTTATTTATTTTTATTTTATTGCTATGTATTGGTGTACAGTATGAAACCATCTACTATACGGATGGTTCGATGTCAGCTGCGGAATATGGACTAATGGGAGTTTCTATCTTTCTAGCTCTCTTTTACATGATTCCGGCTCTTTATTTCCTTTTCCGTATTGGGAAAAAATGGGAATTACCAAAGAAAGCCTTGATTCTGTCTTTATTGGGAGGAATGTTCCTTTCAGGCTGGTTGTCTAGCTTTGCTAATACTTATATCCATGATTTACTGGGAGTTCTTTTCCCAGATAGTGCATTTTTAAATGCCTTTGAAAGTGCTATTGTGGCTCCTTTGGTAGAAGAACCCTTGAAATTATTGCCACTTGTATTTGTTTTAGCTTTGATTCCTGTGCGAAAATTAAAATCTTTGTTTTTACTAGGCATTGCTTCTGGTTTGGGATTCCAAATGATTGAGGATATTGGCTATATTCGTACGGATTTGCCAGAGGGCTTTGACTTTACTATTTCGAGAATTTTAGAGCGTATCATCTCAGGAATTGCCTCTCACTGGACTTTTTCAGGTCTGGCTGTAGTAGGTGTTTACTTGCTTTATAGATCCTATAAAGGACAGAAGGATGGCAAGAAAGAGGGGCTTATTTTCCTAGGTTTAGCCTTGGGAACTCACTTCTTGTTTAACTCTCCTTTTGTGGAGTTGGAGACAGAGTTGCCGTTAGCGATTCCAGTGGTTACGGCTATTACTCTCTATGGTTTTTATCAGGCTTATCGCTTTGTTGAGAAGCACAATGAGTTGATGAACTAGAATATTTCTCAAAAGACTGATGGCAAGGGTACAAATATGGTGCCCTTCTTTTATTTTTGATTGAAAAATAGTGCAAAAAGCGCTACAATGGTAGATGGAAAATCTTGTGAAAAGCACAAGTGATACATATATACCGGAGGAAATCATGTCTTTTTCTGATTTAAAGCTGTTTGCCCTTTCTTCTAATAAAGAATTGGCAGAACGTGTGGCGCAGGAGATTGGGATAGAGTTGGGGAAATCAAGTGTTCGCCAATTTTCAGATGGAGAGATTCAGGTCAACATCGAAGAATCAATCCGTGGAAAACACGTCTTTATCCTACAATCAACTAGTTCGCCTGTAAATGACAATCTGCTTGAAATTTTGATTATGGTAGATGCTTTGAAGCGTGCGAGTGCAGAATCTGTCAATGTTGTCATGCCTTACTATGGGTATGCACGTCAGGATAGAAAGGCGAGAGCGCGTGAGCCAATCACTTCAAAACTTGTCGCAAATATGCTTGAAGTAGCTGGAGTGGATCGTTTATTGACCATCGACTTGCATGCTGCGCAGATTCAAGGATTCTTTGATATTCCTGTGGATCATTTAATGGGAGCTCCTCTGATTGCGGATTATTTTGAGCGTCGTGGCATGGTTGGTTCTGACTATGTGGTTGTCAGCCCAGACCATGGAGGGGTGACTCGTGCCCGTAAGTTGGCAGAATTTTTGAAAACATCTATCGCTATCATTGATAAACGTCGTAGCGTTGATAAGATGAATACTAGTGAAGTCATGAACATCATCGGTAAGGTCGAAGGCAAGACTTGTATCTTGATTGATGATATGATTGATACTGCTGGAACGATTTGTCACGCGGCAGATGCCCTTGCGGAAGCTGGTGCTGTTGAAGTCTATGCAAGCTGTACGCACCCAGTTCTTTCTGGTCCTGCTATGGACAATATCCAAAAATCAGCTATTAAGAAATTGGTTGTTTTGGATACCATCTATCTGCCAGAAGAGCGTTTGATTGATAAGATTGAACAGATTTCGATTGCTCATCTACTGGGTGATGCTATCGTTCGTATCCATGAAAAACGCCCACTTTCTCCACTTTTCAGTATTGAGAAAAAGATTTAATGACCAAGCCTGAGATGATTCTCAGGTTTTTTTCGTCTCTTTTCCGAATAAATAGATAGAGTCAGTGAATCTAGTAAAACTAGATTTAATACTCTTCGAAAATCAAATTCAAACCACGTCAACGTCGCCTTGCCGTATATATGTGACTGCCTTCGTCAGTCTTATCTGCAACCTCAAAACAGTGTTTTGAGCAACCTGCGGCTAGTTTCCTAGTTTGCTCTTTGATTTTCATTGAGTATAAGACTATGGTATAATAAAAGGAGGAAAAGGATGATTCTAAGACATCCGGGCATCAGCCCAACAAATGATTTGGTTGCTAAGAAGATTTTTAGCAATCCAGAAATCACTTGTCAATTTATTCGCGATATGCTGGATTTACCAGCCAAAAATGTAACCATTTTGGAGGGAAGTAACATTCACGTTTTGCCTTCCATGCCTTACTTGGCTCAGGATTTCTATACCAGTATAGACGTCTTGGCGGAATTGGATAATGGCACTCAAGTAATTATTGAGATTCAAGTGCATCATCAGAATTTTTTCATCAATCGCCTGTGGGCTTACCTTTGCAGTCAGGTTAATCAAAACCTAGAAAAAATTCGCCAGCAAGAGGGCAATACTCACCAGAGTTACAAACACATCTCACCGGTATACGCTATCGCTATTGTGGGTAGCAACTACTTCTCAGATGATTTGGCTTTTCATAGTTTTAGTATGCGTGAGGACACGACAGGTGAGGTCTTAACCATCACAAATAACGGTCAAGAAAACCATCTAGTCAAGATGGCATTCTTGGAACTAAAAAAATATAGAGAAACCAGCAAGGATAGCGTTCGCAAACCGTGGTTGGAGTTTTTTGGGAATAAACCCTTTACTCAGGAACCCGAGCGAGCCATCAGCCAAGCAGACCAACTGCTGGACTACAAGAGCTGGTCCGAGGAGGACAGAAAAATGTTTAGTCAACTACGTATGCGTGAAGAACAAGCATTATTGGCTCATGATTATGCCTTGGAAACTGCTAGAGCAGAGGGGCTGGAACAAGGTATTGAACAAGGTTTAGAGCGTGGTCGTGCAGAGGGAATTGAAAAGGGGCGAGAAGAAGGTATTGAACAGGGACTGGAGCGTGGGAAATTCTTTGCATTCTTAGATATGGTTCGCCAAGATCTTCTGACTTCCGAGGTTGCCAGCCAGCAGTTGGATATGACTGTCGCTGAGTTTGAGGCATTGTTGCAAGATCAGCACTAACGGTCAAGAAAACCATCTAGTCAAGATGGCATTCTTGGAACTAAAAAAATACAGAGAAACCAGCAAAGACAAGGTTCGCAAGCCCTGGTTGGAGTTTTTCGGGAACAAACCCTTTACCCAAGAACCCGAGCGAGCCATAAGCCAAGCAGACCAACTGCTGGACTACAAGAGCTGGGCCGAGGAGGACAGGAAAATGTTTAGCCAACTACGTATGCGAGAAGAACAGGCATTATTGGCTCATGATTATGCCTTGGAACGATCTGAAGAAAAAGGCTTAGAACGTGGTCGTCCAGAGGGTATTGAAGAGAGGTAAAAGTAGGTTTAGCAAATCTAGTTCGTCAAGGCCTTCTAACTTCAGATGTTGCCAGCTAGTAATGATTCGAATAGTCGGAAATATAAAGGATTATTGTTCGTTTGATTGAAATAAGTTAGCTTTTATAAGTTATTAGAGTTCAACATTTAAAGTTTGGACTGTTTTCTCCAATATTTTCTTAGAAATAAGATAAAAATTGTTGACACCAATTATTTAAGTGGTATAATGGTGATAGTAAAGAAAACTCTTTACAATCAAATAAACAATAAAAGAGGAGATAAAACAATGAAAAAAGTTTTATTGACATCAGTAGCAGCTCTTGCAGTATTTTCTGCAGTAGCACCAGTATTCGCACAAGGTGAAAATCCTAATGCTTCTAACCAATTGCTTCAAAAGAAATATGTTTCTGAGCGTGATATTGCTGACGAAGCTAACACACAAGTAGCAGCACATGAGTCTGAAATCCGTGCTGAGGCAGAGCGTCAATTTGCTCAACAAGGTGGTCAAACAGTGGCGGCAGCAGAAAAAGCATTGCAAGACTTCTTGGATTCAGGATACAACGGACATGATTTTTCTGATAAAAAAGCAGCATTGGAAGCAAACATTGCAGCAGCAAAATCAAACCAAAAATTTGAAGATATCTATAATACTGTTCGTAACCGTTATGTTCAAAAATTACAAGAACAATATCGTGCAGCAGCTCAGAAACAAGGTAACTACTGGAATGACGCAACTGGTGTTGAAGATAATAAACCAAACGATGTTCGTAAATCAGAAGATCAAGCTAACCAAACTGGTAAAACTGCTCAAAACGGACAAACAGCTCCATCAGCTACTCCAGAACCAGGTAAACCAGGTGCAGTAGAGCAAGCTAAAAAAGCAGAAGAAGCAGCTAAAAAAGCAGGTGCAACAACTAAAGCTGGTCAAAAAGCTCTTCCAAAAACACACGCTTCTAAATAATTTATTTATTTAATGAAGTAACTAATCACTGAAACTTCGTTTCAGTGATTTTTTGATAAAAGTAAATAAATGAGGGAGATAAAAATGAGCAGACGTTCAACTAAAAATAAGTCACCTATGAAGAAAATTATCGCTTCGCTTGTTGCTGTAGCTATTGTCGCTTTAGGAGGTTTATTCCTTTATAAGACATTCTTAGCTCCAACTGATCAGGCGAGTGAAACTAAGGTAGCGCAAACGACACAAAAAACTGATACGATATCAGCAGAGGAAAAAGAATATCTTAAGAATAAGTTCAGTGGTTTGCTGAATACAAACTCTGATACGATTGCCTATGTGTATGCGCCCGGAACAGAGTTGGATGAGCCTGTTGTTCAAACAACTGATAATTCAACTTATTTAGATAAGAGATTTGATGGTGGTCACGAACCTTATATGGGAACAGTGTTTATGGACACAGATAATAAAAAGGATTTTAGTGACCGTTTAACTTGGTTATTTGGTCATGCTCGTGGTAGTAAAGTTGGGGATCATCGTATGTTTAATGATGTGAACTACTATAGTCGTCAAGATTATTTTGATGAACATCCATATGTTGTGATTGAGACTCCAGAGAGAAAGTATTATTATGAAGCAGTTGCTATGATTATAGTACCAGAAGAAACAGCCTTTTATCGCACTTCATTTGATGATGATAAAGATTTTCAAACGCAGTTAACAACTATTTATGAAACAGCTGAAGTTAAGAAACCAAATGTTAAAGTATCAGCTAAAGATAAGTATTTAGTTCTTTCAACTTGTCGTGAAGAAGATGAAACGATTCGTGCGAATCTATATCTTCGTCAAATACCAGACTCAGAAATGAGTGAGTTTGTCAAACAGCACAAAGATCAATTAACGTATAAACCAACAAGATAAATATATAGACTACTACTAAAATAGGAATGAATATAGTCTAGCAAGAATAGAAGTTCTTTGCAGTTGAAAAGGATTTCACTTTTATAATTATAAATCATAAAAACAGAATTTAGTCATGGGCTAAGTTCTGTTTTTTTCAAACTAAATGGCTATATTCGCCAAAAGTTTGAAAAATATTGGGTTTGGCTCTTCCTAATGGTATTTTTCCCTGCTTTCCTTTATAATGGGTGTATGGATAAGAAAAAATTATTATTGATTGATGGATCTTCTGTTGCTTTTCGGGCGTTTTTTGCGCTCTATCAGCAATTGGACCGTTTTAAGAATGCGGATGGCTTGCATACCAATGCGATTTATGGTTTTCAGTTGATGTTGAGCCATTTGTTGGAGCGGGTTGAGCCCAGTCATATTTTGGTGGCTTTTGATGCGGGAAAGACGACCTTCCGGACAGAGATGTATGCGGACTATAAGGGTGGCCGGGCCAAGACTCCTGATGAGTTTCGTGAGCAATTTCCTTTCATTCGTGAGTTGCTGGATCATATGGGGATTCGTCACTATGAGTTGGCTCAGTATGAGGCGGATGATATCATTGGGACGCTGGATAAGCTAGCAGAGCAAGATGGTTTTGATATTACCATTGTCAGTGGGGACAAGGATTTGATTCAGCTGACGGATGAGCATACGGTGGTTGAAATTTCCAAGAAAGGTGTGGCTGAGTTTGAGGCCTTTACGCCAGAATATCTTATGGAAAAGATGGGTATTACACCGACTCAGTTTATCGATCTCAAGGCGCTCATGGGTGATAAGTCGGATAATATCCCTGGGGTGACCAAAATCGGTGAAAAGACGGGTATCAAGCTCTTGCTGGAGCATGGTTCGCTTGAGGGTATTTATGAAAATATCGATGGGATGAAGGCTTCTAAGATGAAGGAAAATCTCATCAATGATAAGGAACAGGCCTTTTTGTCAAAAACACTGGCGACCATTGATACCAAGGCACCGATTGAGATTGGTTTGGAGGATTTGGTCTATAGTGGTCCAGATGTTGAAAATCTTGGGAAATTCTACGATGAGATGGGTTTCAAACAGCTCAAGCAGGCTTTAAATGTGTCGTCAGCTGATGTGGCTGAGAGTTTGGATTTTACTATTGTTGACCAAATCAGTCAAGATATGCTGAGTGAGGAGTCTATCTTCCATTTTGAGCTTTTTGGTGAGAATTACCATACGGATGATTTAGTTGGTTTTGCCTGGTCTTGTGGGGATAAGCTCTATGCTACAGACAAACTTGAGATTTTGCAAGAGCCTATTTTCAAGGACTTTTTAGAAAAAACACCTCTGAGAGTGTATGACTTTAAGAAGGCTAAAGTTCTCTTGAATCGTTTTGGTGTGGATTTGCAGGCGCCTGCTTTTGACAGCCGTTTGGCTAAATACCTCCTTTCGACTGTGGAGGACAATGAAATTGCGACTATTGCTAGTCTTTATGGTCAGACTTATTTGGTTGATGATGAGACCTTCTATGGTAAGGGAGTCAAGAAGACCCTTCCTGAACGTGAGAAATTCTTGGAGCATTTAGCTCGTAAGCTTGCTGTTTTGGTCGAAACAGAGCCTATATTGCTTGAAAAACTCAGTGAAAATGGGCAATTAGAGCTTCTTTATGATATGGAGCAACCTCTGGCTTTTGTCCTTGCCAAGATGGAGATTGCTGGGATTACGGTCAAGAAAGAGACCTTACTTGAGATGCAGGCTGAAAATGAGCTTGTCATTGAGAAACTCACTCAAGAGATTTACGAACTGGCTGGTGAGGAGTTTAATATCAACTCGCCTAAGCAGTTGGGCGTGCTTCTCTTTGAAAAATTGGAGCTACCTCTAGAATACACTAAGAAAACCAAGACAGGTTATTCGACAGCGGTGGATGTGTTGGAGCGTCTAGCTCCTATTGCACCGATTGTTAAGAAAATCCTGGATTACCGTCAAATTGCTAAGATTCAATCCACTTATGTGATTGGCTTGCAGGACTGGATTTTAGCTGATGGAAAGATTCATACTCGCTATGTGCAGGATTTGACCCAGACTGGGCGTCTGTCTAGTGTGGATCCAAACTTGCAAAATATTCCTGTGCGTTTGGAACAGGGCCGTCTCATTCGTAAGGCTTTTGTGCCTGAGTGGGAGGATAGTGTGTTGCTCAGCTCGGACTATTCGCAGATTGAATTGCGCGTTTTGGCGCATATTTCTAAGGATGAGCACTTAATTAAAGCCTTTCAAGAGGGGGCAGATATCCATACTTCGACAGCCATGCGGGTCTTTGGCATTGAGCGTCCTGAGGATGTGACTGCAAACGACCGTCGCAATGCCAAGGCTGTCAACTTTGGAGTGGTTTATGGGATTTCAGACTTTGGTTTGTCTAATAATTTGGGCATTAGCCGTAAGGAAGCCAAAGCCTATATTGATACCTACTTTGAACGCTTCCCAGGTATTAAAAACTATATGGATGAAGTAGTGCGTGAGGCGCGTGATAAGGGCTATGTGGAGACCCTCTTCAAGCGTCGTCGTGAGTTGCCAGATATCAATTCGCGCAACTTTAACATTCGTGGTTTTGCGGAGCGGACTGCTATCAACTCTCCTATTCAGGGATCGGCGGCAGATATTCTCAAGATTGCCATGATTCAGCTGGATAAAGCCTTGGTTGCAGGTGCTTATCAGACTAAGATGCTGTTACAAGTGCACGATGAAATCGTCCTTGAAGTTCCTAAATCTGAATTGGCAGAGATGAAAAAATTGGTAAAACAAACTATGGAAGAAGCCATTCAACTCAGTGTTCCCCTTATCGCAGATGAGAATGAAGGGGCAACCTGGTACGAGGCTAAATAAAAAGGGGGCTAGTCCTCCTTTTTTGTAGTAGAATTATGCAAGCCTTTTCAAATTGTGCTATACTGATGAAAAAGGAGGATTTCTATGAGTCAAGAATTTATCAATCCAAGTGATGGCGTGATTCGTCAGTATCTAGCAACGAGTAAAACCCTTGCTGTGGTGGGTTTGTCTGACCGTGAGGAAACAACCAGCAATCGAGTGAGCAAGGAAATGCAGGCGCGGGGTTATAAAATTATCCCAGTCAATCCCAAGGCGGCAGGTGACGAAATCTTGGGTGAAAAGGCTTATGCCAGCCTAGCTGATATTCCTTTTCCTGTAGATATTGTCAATGTTTACCGCCGCAGTGAGTTTTTGCCAGATGTGGCGCGTGATTTTCTCAAGGCTGATGCTAAGATTTTTTGGGCGCAGCTAGGACTTGAAAATCTAGAAGCGGAAGAGATCTTGCGTGCTGGTGGATGCGATGACATTGTGATGAATCGCTGCATCAAGAGAGAACATACACGCTTGATTGAGGAAGCATAAGAAAAAGGTAGCTGGTGGGCTACCTTTTGTGTTATACTCAATGAAAATCAAAGAACAAACTAGGAAACTAGCCGCAGGTTGCTCAAAACACAGTTTTGAGGTTGCAGATAGAACTGACGAAGTCAGTAACCATACCTACGGCAAGGCGACGTTGACGTGGTTTGAAGAGATTTTCGAAGAGTATTAGAAAATGCCGATAAGGATCTGCATACCAAGACTAGTGAGGATGATGGCTATCCAGCAGATGGCTCCGAGAAGAATGGATTTTCCACTGGATTTGACCATAGCGACCAGATTGGTTTTGAGACCGATAGCACTCATGGCCATGACAATAAGGAATTTAGAGAGTTGTTTGAGAGGGGTAAAGAAACTACTGGACACACCTAGAGAGGTGAGTAGTGTAGTGAGGAGAGAGGCAAGGATAAAGTAAAGGATAAAAAGTGGGAAGACTTTTTTCAGTTGTAGGCTTTGCTTGTTTTCTTGTTGGCGACTTTGCCAGTAGGATAGAAAGAGCGTGATAGGGATAATGGCCAAAGTACGTGTGAGTTTAACAATGGTTGCAGACTCGAGGGTATTGCTTTGGTAAAGACTGTCCCAAGCGCTGGCGGCAGCCGTTACAGAGGAAGTGTCGTTGACCGCAGTCCCTGCAAAGAGGGCGAAGCCTTCATTGGATAGATGAAGCCAGGTGCCGAGGGTTGGAAAGATGAGCGCAGCCAAGACATTGAAGAAAAAGATAACGGAAATGGCTTGGGCTACTTCCTTTTCCTTGGCATGGATAACGGGCGCTGTCGCTGCAATGGCAGAACCCCCACAGATAGAAGAACCTACTCCAATCAAGGTAGCCAGTTTTGTATCCAGTGCAAAGAAGCGCTGGAAGAGGTAGGCAACAATCAAGGCTATTGAAATGGTGGAAAGGATGACAGGGAGTGAAGATTGCCCAACTGCGAAGACTTGCGAGATATTGAGACCAAAACCAAGCAAGATAACGGCATACTGGAGCAATTTCTTGGAACTAAAGGTCAATCCAGCCTCCAGTTGTTTATGAGACGCGATAAAGGGATGTAGGAGCATGCCTATGAAAATGGCAAAGACGGGTGCGCCAATCACAGGGAAGAATCCGCCTAGATACCAAGCAAGTAGTGAAATCAGAAGGCAGGCCAAGATGCCTGCTCCATTTTTTGATAGAAATGACATAAAAACCTCCAAATAGAATCTGTTACCATTATAGACCTGTAAATAGGAAAAGTAAAATAGAAAGTGGAAAGCTATTCTCTAATATAGACCTGTAAATAGGAAAAGTAAAATAGAAAGTGGAAAGCTATTCTCTAATGTATTTTTGCGGTCGGGGGGCTTTTGTAGTATAATAGAGATACGTTTTTACAGTAGGAGGTATCTATGGACTTAACTAAGCGCTTTAATAAACAGTTAGATAAGATTCAAGTTTCGTTGATTCGTCAGTTTGACCAGGCTATTTCGGAGATTCCTGGGGTCTTGCGTTTGACCTTGGGGGAACCTGATTTTACAACGCCAGATCATGTCAAGGAGGCGGCCAAGCGAGCGATTGATCAGAACCAATCCTACTATACAGGGATGAGTGGCCTGCTGACTCTACGTCAGGCAGCCAGTGACTTTGTTAAGGAAAAGTACCAACTGGACTATGCTCCTGAAAATGAAATCTTGGTTACAATTGGGGCGACAGAGGCATTATCTGCTACTTTGACGGCTATTTTGGAAGAGGGAGACAAGGTGCTCTTGCCAGCTCCTGCTTATCCAGGTTATGAACCGATTGTCAATCTAGTTGGGGCAGAGATTGTCGAGATTGACACGACTGAAAATGGTTTTGTCTTGACTCCTGAAATGTTGGAAAAGGCCATTTTGGAGCAAGGCGACAAGCTCAAGGCTGTCATTCTCAACTATCCGGCTAATCCGACAGGAATTACCTATAGTCGGGAGCAGTTGGAAGCCTTGGCAGACGTTTTATGCAAGTATGAGATTTTTGTTGTCTGTGATGAGGTTTACTCGGAATTGACCTATACAGGGCAAGCCCATGTATCTCTGGGAACGATGCTGAGAGACCAGGCTATTATTATTAATGGCTTGTCTAAATCGCATGCTATGACGGGTTGGCGTTTGGGTCTGATTTTTGCTCCTGCGGTCTTCACAGCCCAGTTAATCAAGAGTCATCAGTACTTGGTCACTGCCGCAAATACCATGGCGCAATATGCTGCGGTGGAAGCCTTGACGGCTGGTAAAAACGATGCGGAACCTATGAAGAAGGAATACATCCAGCGTCGGGACTATATTATCGAGAAAATGACTGCTCTTGGTTTTGAGATTATCAAACCAGATGGTGCCTTCTATATCTTTGCTAAGATTCCAGCGGGTTACAATCAAGATTCCTTTGCTTTTCTGAAGGATTTTGCTCAGAAGAAGGCTGTTGCCTTTATCCCTGGTGCTGCTTTTGGGCGCTACGGAGAAGGATATGTTCGCCTATCTTATGCGGCTAGCATGGAGACTATCAAAGAAGCCATGAAACGACTTGAGGAGTACATGAGAGAAGCATGATTCAGTCTATCACGAGTCAAGGCTTGGTGCTCTACAATCGCAATTTTCGTGAGGATGACAAGCTAGTCAAGATTTTTACAGAGCAGGCTGGGAAACGCATGTTTTTTGTCAAACACGCTGGTCAGTCTAAGCTGGCTCCGGTTATTCAGCCCTTGGTGCTGGCTCGATTTCTCCTGCGAATCAATGATGATGGGCTCAGCTACATCGAGGACTATCATGAGGTGATGATTTTTCCCAAGATTAATAGCGATCTCTTTGTCATGGCCTATGCGACCTATGTGGCAGCTCTTGCAGATGCTAGTTTGCAGGACAATCAGCAGGATGCTCCCTTGTTTGCTTTTTTACAAAAGACTTTGGAGTTGATGGAAGCAGGCTTGGATTATCAGGTTTTGACCAATATTTTTGAAATTCAAATCTTGACTCGATTTGGAATCAGTCTCAATTTTAATGAGTGTGTCTTCTGCCATCGGGTCGGTCAGGCTTTTGATTTTTCTTTCAAATATGGAGCCTGCCTCTGTCCAGAGCATTATCATGAGGATGAGAGACGTTGCCATCTCAATCCCAATATTCCTTATCTGCTCAATCAGTTTCAAGCCATTGATTTTGAGACCTTGGAGACCATTTCGCTCAAGCCTGAAATTAAGCAAGAACTACGCCAGTTTATGGATCAACTCTATGAAGAGTACGTTGGGATTCACCTAAAATCAAAGAAATTTATTGATTCCCTAGCAGACTGGGGACAATTACTAAAAGAGGAAAAGAAATGAAAAAAATCGCAGTAGATGCTATGGGGGGCGATTACGCACCTCAAGCCATCGTTGAGGGTGTCAATCAAGCCCTGGCTGACTTTTCAGATATTGAGGTTCAACTCTACGGAGATGAAGCTAAAATCAAGCAATATCTGACAGCGACAGAGCGCGTCAGCATTATCCATACGGATGAGAAGATTGATTCAGACGATGAACCTACGAGAGCAATTCGGAAGAAGAAGAATGCCAGTATGGTATTGGCGGCCAAGGCTGTCAAAGAAGGCGAAGCAGATGCTGTTCTTTCGGCTGGGAATACAGGCGCTTTGTTGGCTGCAGGATTCTTCATCGTGGGTCGTATCAAGAACATCGATCGACCAGGGCTTATGTCGACCTTGCCAACTGTAGATGGAAAAGGTTTTGACATGCTAGACCTCGGTGCTAATGCAGAAAATACAGCCCAGCACCTCCATCAATACGCGGTTCTAGGTTATTTCTATGCCAAGAATGTTCGTGGCATTGCTCAACCACGTGTTGGTTTGCTCAACAACGGAACAGAGAGTAGCAAGGGTGATCCGCTTCGTAAGGAAACTTATGAATTATTAGTGGCTGATGAAAGTTTGAACTTTATCGGAAATGTGGAAGCGCGTGATTTAATGAATGGCATTGCGGATGTTGTCGTGGCAGATGGTTTCACGGGAAACGCTGTGCTCAAATCCATTGAAGGGACAGCCATGGGAATCATGGGCTTGCTCAAGACCGCTATTACAGGTGGTGGCCTTCGAGCGAAACTAGGCGCACTCCTTCTCAAGGATAGCCTCAGAGGCTTGAAAAAACAGCTCAACTACTCAGATGTTGGTGGAGCAGTCTTGTTTGGTGTCAAGGCACCTGTTGTCAAGACTCATGGCTCAAGCGATGCCAAGGCTGTTTATAGTACGATTCGCCAGATTCGTACCATGCTAGAAACAGACGTAGTTTCCCAGACTGCGCGTGAATTTTCAGGAGAATAAAAGAGATGACAGAAAAAGAAATTTTTGACCGTATTGTGACCATTATCCAAGAGCGACAGGGAGAGGACTTTGTCGTGACAGAATCCTTGAGTCTGAAAGATGATCTGGATGCGGACTCAGTTGACTTGATGGAGTTTATCTTGACACTGGAAGATGAATTTAATATCGAAATCAGCGATGAGGAAATTGACCAACTCCAAAGTGTAGGAGATGTGGTAGAAGTCGTCAAAAGTAAAGAATAGCAAGAAGCAACATGCAAGTCGTGTTGCTTTTTTATTGTCAGGGAAAATAAAAAATTTAGAACTTTTAGTGGGAATTACGAATAGATAAGGAAGAAAAAGAGGAGTGTTTATGTATGTGACTGGTTTTTATCCATGGTTTATTAAATTATTTTTCAAATAAAATTTAATTTAGTTGTACATTTTCGAAATTTTTTTGAATAGATAGGTAAGAGGAAAAGGAAGGAGCCTGGTTTATGTATCTACCAATCTTGTATCCGTGGTTGATTAAGTTATTTTTTAAATAAAATTTAATTTAGTTGTACATTTTCGAATTGTTTTTCGAATAGATAAGTAAGAGGAAAAGGAAAGGAGTTTGCTTCATGTATCTACCAATTTTCTATTCATGGTACATTAAATTATTTTTCAAATAAATTTAATTTAGTTGTACATTTTCGAAATTTTTTCGAATAGATAAGTAAGAGGAAAAAGAAAGGAGTTTGGTTTATGTATCTACCAATTTTCTATCCATGGTTTACTAAATTATTTTTCAAATAAAATTTAATTTAGTTGTTTATTTTCGAATTCTTTTTTGAATAGATAAGTAAGAGGAAAAAGAAAGGAATAAAATAATGAAAGAACATTATTATGGATTTGTTGAGCTAACTTCGGAAGAATTGACCGATATTCAAGGTGGAGAAAATTGGACAAAGACCCTTGTAGATTGGTACATTGGATTTCGTAGAGGTTTTGGTTTTTAGGAGGATAAGAGATGAATGAAATGAATGATAAGTATACTATTGAAGTATTAAAGGAAAGCGACTTAGCCTTGCTGGTGGGTGGTAGCAAGGAAAGCTATCAACGGGGTTTAAATACAGGTCTATGGTTCCGTCGTGCATTATTTGGATTCTAAGATAATATTTAGAGAGTAAAGGTTATCTATAACAACGAATAGAATATATGAAAAAGGAAAGACAAAAAACTACCTTTTTCAATTGTTAATAATCAAAAAAGGAGAATAAGATGGAAAAATTTAAAAATATGGAAGATAGTTTTCATGTAATGAGTCATGAGGAAATGGCCGATGTAGAAGGAGGCTTGCTAATTGGTCTGGTAGTAGTTGGAGGAGTCGCAATTGCAGGAACGTTTTTATTGGGTGCGGTAGATGGTGCTTCAGGAGCACATGCTAAGCGTCGTGGACGTTAACAGGGAAGGAAGAGCGCTGATGGAACGCATAATAGAAAGTTGGATTACTAGGGTAGAGAACTTTTACAGTTTGCAGTCAATTCCTGTAAAAGTATTAATTTTCATAGTTGGAGTAGTTGGGGTTTATGCTTTAGGGACCTTACTTTTAGGACCGGTTTATTGGGCGGGACAGAAGTTTGGCGAAATGGTTTACAATTATTTATTTTAATAAAAAATTATAGATAAAGAGGAACAAATACAATGAATATGATAAAAATTGAAGAAAAATTTACAAGTCTCACAGAAAAAGATTTAGCAACAGTAGAGGGCGGTCGAGTTTCATGGAGAGGTAATATTAACATAGATGTTCATAAAGTGATTGATAGTACGGGAAGATTTTTCGGTGGTATCTATAATGCTGGTAGAGCATTTGGTCGAAATGTTTACAATGCATTTTATTAATATAGTTTATTAAAATTGATATTATATATTATGTTTTTGATTTCGTTTTCGAATAGATAAATAAGAGGAAAATAAAATAGCAGGTGGAGCAGCTTTAGAGTATTATGCGAATAGACCATAATCTGATTGTAGTCAGAGAGGCATTTCTATGTTTTTAAAAAAAGAAGTAATATTATTAGGGGTATTGTTATCGCTACGTATTATTTTTACTATCGTTCAAATTTTAATTGATTATAAAATATTATCTGGACAGTATAGTGTAAATTTTATGGATATTTCAGAAGTATTTACTTATCCAATACTCATTTTAATCATTTACATAGCAATGAAATATAATACAAAGGGGTAATGACGAACATGAACTTAGAACAATTTTATCAATTATCTGACGATGAATTAGTGGGAACAAAAGGTGGTTTTGGTCTTGCGGAAGCAGTTGGGATTGCAGGGGTACTGAATGCTGCTGTACAAATTTTTAATGCTGGTTACAAATTCGGTTCAGATTTGGCTCGTCGTGGGCGTTAGATAATGAACAGTCGCAACCTTAATCTCAATACATTGTTACCTAAACTAGCCACGATATGTCCTTTGTTGGGAATAACTCTTAATGTCGCGCTTCATGTGATTCGTACAGGTTCGTTAGTATCCTTTAATTGGCAATGGACTTTAGTTGGTTTGATTTTCGCAGGATATTTTGGTATTTTTCGCAAAGATTTGTCAAAAAATAATCAAAACTATAAATGAAGAACATGAATCAAAAGGATTTTGTGTATATGAATGGTAGCGTTTTTCCGCCATTCTTGTCAGGCAAATAAGGAGTTTCTTATGAAAACATTTTTATTAGGTTTTGCTGAAGGGTATTTTATCGTATCGCTCATAGTCTACATCGCAACGTATTTGATTTTGAAAAATCCGATCAATACCCTATTTTATCCAGAAATTTACCCTGTTTTATTTGGGCTCTTTTATCTAGGATATAAGGTCAATAAAAAGCAAGTAGAGTAAGCAGCTAAGAATGACTTGTTAGTCTGCGCTGAAAATAGCTAGGCTAGAATCTAAGAATGCATCACATTGGAGTTTAATATGAAATTTGTTAAATCAATACTGAAAGTTTGGCCTGAAATTATGGTATTACTTAGTTCAATGTCTTATATCATCATCAGATTAGTAGCTGACATAAATAAAGTATCTTTACCTACTTGCTTTGATAATTTCAATATACCAACGATTGCATTATTTATGATGGTCTTCATTCTTTTATACAGAAGTAAAGAAAAAAGAATGGATAAATTTGAGGCAGTAGACGCTCTATAGGGAATAGGTGTCTTATAGTAACGAATCAAAAAAGGAGTAACTATGAATCGTAATTTAGAACGGTGTTATCTATTCTGACTAGGAATAGATCATACCAGAGGTGGCTTAGAAATAGCAGGGACATTAAAAATTGAAGTAACTTTAAATAGGAT
This sequence comes from Streptococcus sp. SN-1, assembly GCF_041154385.1. Taxonomy (NCBI): domain Bacteria; kingdom Bacillati; phylum Bacillota; class Bacilli; order Lactobacillales; family Streptococcaceae; genus Streptococcus; species Streptococcus sp. SN-1. The sequence continues at coordinate 2,065,302 of NZ_AP028929.1, read as the reverse complement.
GTCGTAAAGGTTACTATCAATGATTTATTTGTTCCAAGCTTGCCTAGGGTGTCCGAAAAAAATCATTTTCCTTTCAATAGCATATTTTTAGTAGGTAGGACGTTTGTTCTGCCTATTTTTTGCCAAAAAAAGTGCAGTTGAGGTGTTTATTTGGAGTTTTACATATATTTTTGATGAATATTTTCATCTTTAAGATACTAGCAACTCTGGGATTTCAGCTGACAATGAGTGAAAAGAGTTATATTGTACCACCGCTGTTTTCGATTATTGTTTTGTACATGATTGACAAAAGAATTATGAAGAAAAAGAAATAAATATATATTTTAGGTAGGACGTTTGTTCTGCCTATTTTTTATCCAAAAAGTGCAGTTGGGAGGGAGATAGGCGCATTTGGGGAGGAAGTCCAGTTTTTGTTTGGGGATTGGGGTAAGATAGTTGTTATCAGATGAGTTTAGGAAAAGGAGATGAATATGAAATTTGGGAAACGTCACTATCGTCCGCAGGTGGATCAGATGGACTGCGGTGTAGCTTCATTAGCCATGGTTTTTGGCTACTATGGTAGTTATTATTCTTTGGCTCACTTGCGAGAATTGGCTAAGACGACCATGGATGGGACGACGGCTTTGGGCTTGGTCAAGGTGGCAGAGGAGATTGGTTTTGAGACGCGGGCCATCAAGGCGGATATGACGCTTTTTGACTTGCCAGATCTGACTTTTCCTTTTGTTGCCCATGTGCTTAAGGAAGGAAAATTGCTCCACTACTATGTGGTGACTGGGCAGGAGAAGGACAGCATTTATATTGCAGATCCAGATCCTGGGGTGAAATTGACCAAACTGCCACGTGAGCGTTTTGCGGAAGAATGGACAGGAGTGACTCTGTTTATGGCCCCTAGTCCAGACTACAAGCCTCATAAGGATCAAAAGAATGGTTTGCTCTCTTTTATCCCTATATTAGTGAAGCAGCGTGGCTTGATTGCCAATATCGTTTTGGCGACGCTCTTGGTAACCGTGATTAATATTGTGGGTTCTTATTATCTGCAGTCTATCATTGATACCTATGTGCCAGATCAGATGCGTTCGACGCTTGGGATTATTTCTATTGGGCTGGTTATCGTCTATATTCTCCAGCAGATCTTGTCTTATGCTCAAGAGTATCTCTTGCTTGTTTTGGGGCAACGCTTGTCGATTGACGTGATTTTGTCCTATATCAAGCATGTTTTTCACCTGCCTATGTCCTTTTTTGCGACACGTCGGACAGGGGAAATCGTGTCTCGTTTTACAGATGCTAACAGTATTATCGATGCGCTGGCTTCGACCATCCTTTCGATTTTCCTAGATGTGTCAACGGTTGTCATTATTTCTCTTGTTTTATTTTCACAAAATACCAATCTCTTTTTCATGACTTTATTGGCACTTCCTATCTATACAGTGATTATCTTTGCTTTTATGAAGCCGTTTGAAAAGATGAATCGGGATACCATGGAAGCCAATGCGGTTCTGTCTTCTTCTATCATTGAGGACATCAACGGTATTGAGACTATTAAGTCTTTGACCAGTGAAAGTCAACGTTACCAAAAGATTGACAAGGAATTTGTGGATTATCTGAAAAAATCCTTTACCTATAGTCGGGCAGAGAGTCAGCAAAAGGCTCTGAAAAAAGTTGCCCATCTCTTGCTCAATGTCGGCATTCTCTGGATGGGGGCTGTTCTGGTTATGGATGGCAAGATGAGTTTGGGGCAGTTGATTACCTATAATACCTTGTTGGTTTACTTTACCAATCCTTTGGAGAATATCATCAATCTGCAAACCAAGCTTCAGACAGCGCAGGTTGCCAATAACCGTCTAAATGAGGTTTATCTGGTAGCTTCTGAGTTTGAGGAGAAGAAAACAGTTGAGGATCTGAGCTTGATGAAGGGAGATATGACCTTCAAGAATGTTCACTATAAGTATGGTTATGGTAGAGACGTCTTGTCGGATATCAATTTGACCATTCCTCAAGGGTCTAAGGTGGCTTTTGTGGGGATTTCGGGGTCAGGTAAGACGACCTTGGCCAAGATGATGGTTAATTTTTACAATCCAAGTCAAGGAGAGATTAGTCTGGGTGGTGTCAATCTCAATCAGATTGATAAAAAGGCTTTGCGCCAGTATATCAACTACCTGCCTCAACAGCCCTATGTCTTTAACGGAACGATTTTGGAGAATCTTCTTTTGGGAGCTAAGGAGGGGACGACACAGGAGGATATCTTACGAGCGGTCGAGTTGGCAGAGATTCGGGAGGATATCGAGCGGATGCCACTGAATTACCAGACAGAATTGACTTCGGATGGGGCGGGAATTTCAGGTGGGCAACGTCAGCGAATCGCTCTGGCGCGTGCTCTCTTGACAGATGCGCCTGTCTTGATTTTGGATGAAGCGACCAGCAGTTTGGATATTTTGACAGAGAAGCGAATTGTCGATAATCTCATGGCTTTAGATAAGACCTTGATTTTCATTGCTCACCGCTTGACCATTGCTGAGCGGACAGAGAAGGTTGTTGTCTTGGATCAGGGTAAGATTGTTGAAGAAGGAAAGCATGCTGATTTGCTTGCACAGGGTGGTTTTTACGCCCATTTGGTGAATAGCTAGAAAGAGGAGAGGATGAAACCAGAATTTTTAGAAAGTGCGGAGTTTTATAATCGTCGTTACCATAATTTTTCCAGTCGGGTGATTGTACCCATGTCCCTTCTGCTCGTGTTTTTGCTTGGCTTTGCAACTTTGGCAGAGAAGGAGATGAGTTTGTCTACTAGAGCTACTGTTGAGCCTAGTCGTATCCTTGCAAATATCCAGTCAACTAGCAACAATCGCATTCTTGTCAATCATTTGGAAGAAAATAAGCTGGTCAAGAAGGGGGAACTTCTGGTTCAATATAAGGAAGGGGCAGAAGGTGTTCAAGTAGAGGCTTATGCCAGTCAGTTGGACATGCTTAAGGATCAAAAAAAGCAATTGGAGTATTTGCAAAAAAGTCTGCAAGAAGGGGAGAACCACTTTCCAGAGGAGGATAAATTTGGCTACCAAGCCACCTTTCGCGACTACATCAGCCAAGCAGGTAGTCTTAGGGCTAGTACATCGCAACAAAACGAGACCATCGCGTCCCAGAATGCAGCAGCTAGCCAAACCCAAGTCGAAATCGGCAACCTCATCAGCCAAACAGAGGCTAAAATTCGCGATTACCAGACAGCTAAGTCAGCTATTGAAACAGGTGCTTCCTTGGCCAGTCAGAATCTAGCCTACTCTCTCTACCAGTCCTACAAGTCTCAGGGCGAGGAAAATCCGCAAGCTAAATCCCAGGCTGTTGCGCAGGTTGAAGCACAGCTTTCTCAGTTAGAATCTAGTCTCGCTACTTACCGTGTCCAGTATGCAGGTTCAGGTACCCAGCAAGCCTATGCGTCAGGTTTAAGTAGTCAATTGGAGTCTCTCAAATCCCAACACTTGGCAAAGGTTGGTCAGGAATTGACCCTTCTAGACCAGAAAATCTTGGAGGTGGAGTCAGGTAAGAAGGTACAGGGAAATCTTTTAGACAAGGGGAAAATTACGGCGAGTGAGGATGGGGTGCTTCATCTTAATCCTGAGACCAGTGATTCTACCATGGTAGCAGAAGGTGCCCTACTAGCCCAACTCTATCCGTCCTTGGAAAAAGAAGGGAAAGCCAAACTAACAGCCTATCTTAGTTCAAAGGATGTAGCAAGGATCAAGGTCGGTGATTCTGTTCGCTATACGACGACTCATGATGCCAAGAATCAAATTTTCCTAGATTCTACTATTACCAGTATTGATGCGACAGCTACTAAGACTGAAACTGGGAATTTCTTTAAAATTGAGGCGGAGACTAATCTAACTTCTGAGCAGGCTACAAAACTTCGGTACGGGGTGGAAGGTCGCCTACAGATGATTACGGGCAAGAAAAGTTACCTGCGTTATTATTTGGATCAATTTTTGAACAAAGAGTAATGTTCGTGTTTTTAGAGTTAAATGATTTTAAAACTGTAAGAAAGATCCTTCTTGCAGTTTTTTTATTTATGATTTTTGAGGCTACCACGTTATTTATTCGGTTAAATTCTTGTAATTTTAGGTTTTTTATGGTAGAATGTGCTCAAGTAATACGAAAGGCGAACTTTAAAATGTCAAAACAATTGATCTATTCGGGAAAAGCTAAAGATATCTATACAACTGAGGATGAAAATCTTATTATTTCAACTTACAAGGACCAGGCGACTGCTTTCAATGGTGTCAAGAAGGAGCAGATTGCAGGTAAGGGAGTGTTGAATAATCAGATTTCATCTTTTATTTTTGAGAAATTAAATGCGGCTGGTGTGGCGACTCACTTTGTGGAGAAACTTTCGGACACGGAACAACTCAATAAAAAGGTTAAGATTATTCCTTTGGAAGTCGTGCTTCGCAACTACACGGCTGGTTCCTTTTCAAAACGTTTTGGCGTAGACGAAGGTATCGCATTTGAGATTCCGATTGTCGAATTTTACTATAAAAATGATGATTTGGATGACCCCTTTATCAATGACGAACATGTGAAATTCCTACAGATTGCGGATGACCAGCAAATCGCCTACTTGAAGGAAGAAACTCGTCGAATCAATGAACTTTTGAAAGGTTGGTTTGCTGAAATTGGGCTTAAGTTGATTGACTTTAAGCTAGAGTTCGGTTTTGGAAAGGATGGCAAGATTATCTTGGCAGATGAATTTTCACCAGATAACTGCCGTTTGTGGGATGCGGATGGCAACCACATGGATAAGGATGTTTTCCGTAGAGGTCTGGGCGAATTAACAGATGTTTACGAGATTGTTTGGGAAAAGTTGCAGGAATTGAAATAATCTATTTGCAAGACTCTCAAGGTCATTTGGAAACATTGCAAGAGCTGAAATAAAGGAATAAGAATTGATGGATAAACGTATTTTTGTTGAAAAAAAGGCTGATTTTCAGGTCAAGTCAGAGAGTTTGGTGAGAGAGCTCCAACACAACTTGGGACTTTCAAGCTTGAAAAGTATTCGCATCGTGCAAGTGTATGATGTATTTGACTTGGCAGAGGACCTGTTTGCGCCTGCAGAGAAACACATCTTCTCTGAGCAGGTGACAGACCATGTCTTGGATGAAGCTGCTGTGCAGGCGGATCTTGCCAACTATGCTTTCTTTGCCATTGAAAGCCTGCCAGGGCAGTTTGACCAGCGTGCGGCATCTTCACAGGAAGCTTTGCTCTTGCTAGGTAGCTCGAGTGATGTGACAGTTAATACAGCACAATTGTATTTGGTCAATAAGGATATTGATGCGACTGAGTTGGAAGCGGTCAAGAACTATCTGCTCAACCCAGTTGATTCTCGTTTCAAGGACATCACGGTAGGGATTGCCAAGCAGGAATTTTCTGAGTCAGACAAGACCATTCCTAAATTGACTTTCTTTGAAAACTATACAGCAGAAGACTTTGCTCGCTACAAGGCCGAGCAAGGGATGGCCATGGAAGTGGATGATTTGCTCTTTATCCAAGACTACTTTAAGTCAATCGGGCGCGTGCCGACGGAAACAGAACTCAAGGTTTTGGACACTTACTGGTCTGACCACTGCCGTCACACGACGTTTGAGACTGAGTTGAAGCAGATTGATTTCTCAGCTTCTAAATTTCAAAAGCAATTGCAGTCAACCTATGACAAATATATCGCTATGCGCGATGAGTTGGGGCGTTCTGAAAAACCGCAAACCTTGATGGATATGGCGACTATTTTCGGTCGTTATGAGCGTGCTAATGGACGTTTGGATGATATGGAAGTGTCAGACGAAATCAATGCTTGCTCAGTAGAAATCGAAGTGGACGTTGATGGTGTGAAAGAACCATGGCTCCTCATGTTCAAGAACGAAACCCACAACCACCCAACGGAAATTGAGCCATTTGGTGGTGCTGCTACCTGTATCGGTGGAGCCATTCGTGACCCATTGTCAGGTCGTTCCTACGTTTATCAAGCCATGCGTATTTCAGGTGCGGGTGATATTACAGCACCGATGTCGGAAACTCGTGCTGGTAAGCTGCCACAACAAGTCATTTCTAAAACAGCGGCCCATGGCTATTCTTCATATGGTAACCAGATTGGGCTTGCGACGACCTACGTTCGTGAGTATTTCCACCCAGGTTTCGTTGCTAAGCGTATGGAGCTAGGTGCTGTTGTCGGTGCAGCTCCTAAGGGCAATGTTGTCCGTGAAAAACCGGAAGCTGGTGATGTCATTATCCTTCTTGGTGGTAAGACTGGACGTGATGGTGTCGGTGGTGCGACGGGCTCTTCTAAGGTTCAAACGGTTGAGTCTGTGGAAACTGCTGGAGCTGAGGTTCAAAAAGGGAATGCCATTGAAGAACGTAAGATTCAGCGCCTCTTCCGTAATGGTGATGTCACTCGTTTCATCAAGAAATCCAACGACTTTGGTGCTGGTGGTGTCTGTGTAGCTATTGGTGAATTAGCAGACGGTCTTGAAATTGACCTCAACAAGGTTCCTCTTAAATACCAAGGCTTGAATGGTACCGAAATTGCCATCTCTGAATCTCAAGAACGGATGGCAGTCGTGGTGCGTCCTGAGGATGTAGATGCCTTTGTTGAAGAATGTAACAAAGAGAATATTGACGCTGTTGTGGTTGCGACAGTGACTGAAAAACCAAATCTGGTTATGCACTGGAATGGTGAAACCATTGTAGACTTGGAACGCCGTTTCCTTGATACCAATGGTGTGCGCGTGGTCGTTGATGCTAAGGTGGTTGACAAGGATGTCAAACTCCCAGAAGAGCGTCAAACATCTGCTGAAACACTGGAAGCAGATACTCTTGGGGTTCTATCTGACCTCAACCATGCCAGTCAAAAAGGCTTGCAGACTATCTTTGATTGCTCTGTTGGACGCTCTACGGTTAATCACCCACTTGGTGGTCGCTACCAACTTACACCAACTGAGGCTTCTGTGCAGAAGTTGCCAGTTCAACACGGAGTGACTCACACTGCGTCTGTCATAGCTCAAGGATTCAATCCATATGTAGCTGAATGGTCTCCATACCACGGTGCTGCTTATGCGGTTATCGAAGCAACCGCTCGTTTGGTTGCGACTGGTGCAAACTGGTCCAAGGCTCGTTTCTCTTACCAAGAGTACTTTGAGCGCATGGACAAACAAGCTGAGCGTTTTGGTCAGCCAGTAGCAGCTCTCCTAGGCTCTATCGAAGCTCAGATTCAGCTTGGTCTACCATCTATCGGTGGTAAGGACTCCATGTCTGGTACTTTTGAAGAATTGACAGTACCGCCAACCTTGGTTGCCTTTGGGGTAACGACAGCAGATAACCGTAAGGTGCTTTCTCCGGAGTTCAAAACTGCTGGGGAAAATATCTACTACATCCCAGGTCAAGCACTCTCAGCAGAGATTGACTTCGATCTTATCAAGTCTAACTTCGCTCAATTTGAAGCCCTTCAAAAGGCTTACAAAGTAACATCTGCATCAGCTGTTAAATATGGCGGTGTCCTTGAAGCTCTTGCGCTTGCTACTTTTGGAAATCATATCGGTGCAGAGGTAACCTTGCCTGAACTTGAAAGTTCTTTGACAGCTCAATTAGGTGGATTTGTCTTCACATCTCCTGAAGAAATCGCTGGAGTAGAGAAGATTGGACAAACAAAAGCAGACTTTACACTAACTGTCAACGGTGTGAAGCTAGATGGACACAAGCTTGACAGTGCCTTCCAAGGAAAACTGGAAGAAGTTTACCCAACAGAATTTGCCCAAGCGAAAGAACTGGCTGAAGTACCAGCTATCGCTACTGACGTAATCATCAAAGGTAAAGAAAAGGTTGAAAAACCGGTGGTTTACATCCCAGTCTTCCCAGGAACGAACTCAGAATATGACTCAGCCAAGGCCTTTGAAAAAGAAGGTGCAGAGGTTAACTTGGTACCATTCGTGACCTTGCATGAAGAAGCCATTGTCAAGTCAGTTGAAATCATGGTTGACAACATCGGCAATGCTAACATTCTCTTCTTTGCAGGTGGATTCTCAGCTGCGGACGAGCCAGATGGTTCAGCCAAGTTTATTGTCAATATTCTACTTAATGAAAAAGTGCGTGCAGCTATTGATAGCTTTATCGCTCGTGGTGGCTTGATTATCGGTATCTGTAATGGATTCCAAGCACTCGTCAAATCAGGTCTTCTTCCATACGGGAATTTCGAGGATGCCAATAGTACGAGCCCAACCCTCTTCTACAATGATGCCAACCAGCACGTGGCTAAGATGGTGGAAACCCGTATTGCAAATACTAACTCACCATGGTTGGCTGGGGTGCAAGTGGGCGATATTCATGCTATCCCAGTATCGCACGGTGAAGGGAAATTTGTCGTGACAGCTGAGGAATTTGCGGAACTCCGTGACAATGGCCAAATCTTTAGCCAATACGTGGACTTCGAAGGCAAACCAAGTATGGACTCTAAGTACAATCCAAATGGTTCTGTCCATGCCATCGAAGGAATTACTAGCAAGAACGGCCAAATCATTGGTAAGATGGGCCACTCAGAACGTTATGAGGACGGTCTTTTCCAAAATATCCCAGGCAATAAAGACCAGCACCTGTTCGCGTCAGCGGTTAAATATTTCACTGGAAAATAAGACTTGCAGATTTTCTAATAGATAGCATCAGTAATGTAAAAGTCATGTAGATTTATCTCTTGATGATTGCAAATGAAAATTAGGTATAAAAAATGACATACGAAGTAAAATCTCTTAATGAAGAATGTGGTGTTTTCGGTATCTGGAGACATCCAGATGCTGCTAAATTGACCTATTTTGGGCTCCACAGTCTTCAGCACCGTGGTCAGGAGGGGGCAGGAATCCTCTCCAATGATCAGGGGCAATTGAAGCGCCATCGTGATATGGGTCTTCTATCAGAAGTTTTCAGAAATCCTGCTAACTTAGATAAATTGACAGGAACTGGTGCGATTGGGCATGTTCGTTACGCGACTGCTGGCGAAGCTTCTGTAGATAACATCCAGCCCTTCCTCTTCCGTTTTCACGATATGCAGTTTGGCTTGGCTCATAATGGAAATCTGACCAATGCGGCCTCTCTCAAGAAAGAATTGGAAGATAGAGGAGCGATTTTCAGCGCGACTTCTGATTCAGAAATCTTAGCCCACCTCATTCGTAGGAGTCACAATCCTAGCCTGATGGGAAAAATCAAGGAAGCGCTCAGCCTTGTCAAAGGTGGATTTGCTTATATCCTGTTGTTTGAGGATAAGTTGATTGCTGCTCTTGACCCAAATGGTTTTCGCCCTCTTTCTATCGGGAAAATGGCTAATGGAGCGGTGGTTGTTTCCTCTGAAACTTGTGCTTTTGAAGTCATTGGTGCAGAATGGATTCGTGATTTGAAGCCAGGTGAGATTGTCATCATTGATGACAAGGGCATCCAGTATGACAGCTATACAGACGATACCCAGTTGGCGATTTGTTCTATGGAGTATATCTATTTTGCCCGCCCTGATTCTAACATTCATGGTGTCAATGTTCATACGGCACGTAAACGTATGGGTGCCCAATTGGCGCGTGAATTCAAGCATGAGGCAGATATTGTGGTCGGTGTGCCCAATTCTTCCCTCAGCGCAGCCATGGGATTTGCGGAAGAATCTGGTCTGCCAAACGAAATGGGACTTATCAAGAACCAATACACTCAACGTACCTTTATCCAACCAACTCAAGAATTGCGGGAGCAAGGGGTGCGGATGAAACTGTCTGCTGTTTCTGGTGTTGTTAAAGGCAAGCGTGTGGTTATGATTGATGACTCTATTGTACGTGGAACAACCTCTCGTCGTATTGTTCAGCTCTTGAAAGAAGCGGGTGCGACTGAGGTTCACGTTGCCATTGGTAGTCCAGCGCTAGCTTATCCATGTTTCTACGGGATTGATATCCAGACCCGTCAGGAGCTGATTGCGGCCAATCATACGGTTGAAGAAACTCGCCAAATCATTGGTGCGGACAGTCTGACTTATCTTTCTGTTGAGGGGTTGATTGATTCGATTGGGATCGAAACAGATGCGCCAAATGGCGGTCTCTGTGTCGCTTACTTTGACGGTGATTACCCAACGCCTCTCTACGACTATGAAGAAGACTATCGTAGAAGTTTGGAAGAAAAGACCAGTTTTTACAAATAGATGGATAAAGATTCTCCATTAAAGGAAAGGAAGAGGAGACAAAATGACAAATAAGAATGCTTATGCTCCACGTCTCACTACTGACTAAAAGCTAAAGCATTTGTCAGTAGACGCTTTCTCCTATGGGACCAAAGCTAGAGACCTGACTAGTATTTTTAGATAAAATAATTGTTCATCTAAAAATACGTCGCAGTCTTTCCCAAAAAAAGAAAAGGAAAAATAAAATGACAAATAAAAATGCTTATGCCCAGTCTGGGGTGGATGTTGAAGCGGGTTATGAAGTTGTTGAACGGATTAAAAAGCACGTGGCTCGTACGGAGCGTGCAGGTGTTATGGGAGCTCTGGGTGGCTTTGGTGGTATGTTTGACCTTTCAAAAACAGGTGTCAAAGAACCCGTCTTGATTTCAGGGACTGACGGTGTCGGAACCAAGCTCATGCTGGCTATCAAGTACGACAAGCACGATACCATCGGTCAGGACTGTGTAGCCATGTGTGTCAATGATATCATCGCTGCAGGTGCGGAGCCCCTCTATTTCCTTGATTACGTCGCAACTGGCAAGAATGAACCAGCTAAGCTAGAACAAGTGGTTGCTGGTGTGGCTGAAGGTTGTGTGCAAGCTGGTGCAGCCCTTATCGGTGGTGAAACAGCTGAAATGCCGGGCATGTACGGCGAAGATGACTATGACTTGGCTGGTTTTGCGGTCGGTGTGGCTGAAAAATCTCAAATCATTGACGGTTCAAAAGTGGCAGAGGGAGATGTTCTTCTCGGACTTGCTTCAAGTGGGATTCATTCCAATGGTTACTCTCTCGTCCGTCGTGTCTTTGCCGACTACACAGGTGAGGAAGTCCTTCCAGAATTGGAAGGCAAGCAACTCAAGGACGTTCTTCTTGAGCCAACTCGTATCTATGTCAAGGCTGTTTTGCCACTCATCAAGGAAGAGTTGGTCAACGGCATTGCCCACATCACTGGTGGTGGCTTTATCGAAAATGTCCCTCGTATGTTTGCAGCTGACTTGGCTGCTGAGATTGAGGAAGACAAGGTTCCAGTTTTACCGATTTTCAAAGCTCTTGAGAAATACGGTGAAATCAAACATAAAGAAATGTTTGAAATCTTCAATATGGGTGTGGGACTCATGTTGGCAGTTAGTCCTGAAAATGTAATTCGTGTCAAGGAATTGTTGGATGAACCAGCCTATGAAATTGGTCGCATCGTCAAGAAAGAAAACGAAAGTGTCATCATCAAATGAAAAAAATAGCGGTTTTTGCCTCAGGCAATGGCTCGAATTTTCAGGTGATTGCCGAAGAATTTCCGGTTGAGTTTGTCTTTTCAGACCATCGTGACGCCTATGTGCTCGAACGTGCAGACAAGTTCGGCGTTCTGTCCTATGCTTTTGAACTCAAAGAGTTTGAGAGCAAGGCAGACTACGAAGCGGCACTTGTCGAACTCTTGGAAGAACACCAGATCGACTTGGTTTGCCTAGCAGGCTACATGAAAATCGTTGGGCCAACCTTATTGGCGGCTTATGAAGGTCGGATTATAAACATTCATCCAGCCTACTTGCCAGAATTTCCAGGAGCTCATGGGATTGAGGATGCTTGGAATGCTGGGGTGGAACAGTCTGGCGTGACCGTTCACTGGGTGGATTCGGGTGTGGATACAGGAAAGATTATTAAACAAGTGCGCGTGCCACGACTAGCTGATGATACCATTGACAGTTTTGAAGCTCGGATTCATGAGGTGGAGTACAAGTTGTATCCGGAAGTAGTGAAGGCTCTATTTACAGATTGACTTTTTGATGATTCATATGATATCTTTGATTTTAAATTGGAGTCAGTGCTTGTTGAAGACGGCTTCAAACGGAGGTATTTGTAATGTTAGAATCTAAAAAAACAACTCGATATGTATTTTATGTCTATCTGATGTTATTAATTTGGGGAATTTTATTTAAGTTTGAAACCAATCCTGAATTTATAGCATTTTTCTTAGCTCCAAGGTACATCAATTGGATTCCATTTTCAGAACCACTAATAGTAGATGGAAAAATTGTTTTTGCTGAAATGTCATTTAATCTGATTTCCTTTATTCCATTAGGTGTTTGTTTCCCTCTGATAAAAACTAATTTATCTAGTTTAAAAATAGTCGGGACAGGTTTCTTGATTAGTTTATTGTTTGAGTGCTTACAGTATATTTTAGCAATAGGTATAATAGATATAACGGATTTGACTTTAAATACGCTAGGTGTCTGTGTAGGCTTGCTGATTTACCAAATTTTTATAAGAGTATTCAAATCACAGATTAGAAAATGGGTCAATATCTTAGGTATGCTTAGCCTTGGTTTTGCTTATCTTGTTTTACTGTTACTGCATTTAATTGGTGTTTAACTAATGATTAAAAAGGAGAATATAGTGACTAAACGCGCCTTAATCAGCGTCTCAGACAAAGTCCGTGTACCACGGCTGGCTGATGATACCGTCGAAAGCTTTGAAGCTCGCATTCATGAGGCAGAGTACAAGTTGTATCCGGAGGTGCTGGATAGTTTGGGAGTAGGGAGAAGGTAAGAAGTAAATCAAGTTTTGATTGTGCAATATTGCTAGGAGAAAAAATGATTGAGATGAAATTAGTAGATGAGAGCAGTTTTCAGGCAGTGTTGGATTTGAAAATATCTGAAGCTGATGAACGAGCACGTTTCGTAGCTCCAAATGTACGCTCTTTAGCTGACGCATGGCTCTATCGGGAAAATGAAGATGTGTTTCCGAGGGCAATCTATTGGGATAAGCAAGTGGTTGGCTTTCTCCTGCTGGAAATAGACGTGGATGAAGCGGAATACTTTATCTGGCGGATAATGATTGGTCAGCAGTACCAAGGAAGAGGTTATGGTCGAAAAGCCTTGGAAGTTCTAATCAAAGAGGCTCAGATGGATAGAGCTTGCAGTCATATTGTTGCAGATTATGTGGTTGGAAATGAAAAAATGAAGCACCTGCTGACTAGTCTGGGGTTTCAGGAAACAGAATTTATAGAAGAAAATAACGAAGTCGCTATGCGCTTAGACCTAAAGAAAGAGGAATAGAATGACGAAAAAAGCCTTAATCAGCGTCTCAGACAAAGCGGGCATTGTTGAATTTGCCCAAGAACTCAAAAAACTTGGTTGGGAAATTATCTCGACAGGTGGAACCAAGGTTGCCCTTGATAATGCTGGGGTGGACACCATTGCCATTGATGATGTGACTGGTTTTCCAGAAATGATGGACGGTCGTGTCAAGACCCTTCATCCAAATATCCACGGAGGTCTTCTTGCTCGTCGTGACCTTGATAGTCATCTAGAAGCGGCTAAGGACAATCAGATTGAGCTCATCGACCTTGTGGTGGTTAACCTTTACCCATTCAAGGAAACGATTCTCAAACCAGACGTGACTTACGCTGATGCGGTGGAGAATATCGATATCGGCGGGCCATCTATGCTTCGTTCAGCAGCTAAAAACCATGCCAGCGTGACGGTTGTGGTAGACCCTGCTGACTATACAGTGGTTTTGGACGAGTTGTCAGCCAATGGTGAAACTACTTATGAAACTCGACAACGTTTAGCGGCCAAGGTTTTCCGTCATACAGCGGCTTATGACGCCTTGATTGCAGAGTATTTCACTACTCAAGTGGGGGAAAGCAAACCTGAAAAGCTGACCTTGACTTATGATCTCAAACAAGCTATGCGTTACGGTGAGAACCCTCAACAAGACGCGGATTTCTACCAAAAAGCCTTGCCGACTGACTACTCGATTGCATCTGCTAAACAGCTTAACGGGAAAGAATTGTCATTCAATAATATCCGTGACGCTGATGCAGCGATCCGCATCATCCGTGATTTTAAAGAACGTCCAACGGTTGTAGCTCTCAAACACATGAACCCATGTGGGATTGGTCAAGCTGACGATATCGAGACTGCTTGGGACTTCGCTTATGAGTCTGACCCAGTGTCTATCTTTGGTGGAATCGTCGTTCTCAACCGTGAGGTGGATGATGCGACTGCTGAGAAGATGCACGGCGTTTTCCTTGAAATCGTCATCGCACCGAGCTATACCGATGAAGCGCTAGCCATTTTGACCAACAAAAAGAAAAACTTGCGTATCCTTGCCTTGCCATTCGACGCTCAAGATGCCAGCGAAGTAGAAGCAGAATACACAGGTGTTGTCGGTGGACTCCTCGTTCAAGACCAAGACGTGGTCAAAGAAAGTCCAGCCGATTGGCAAGTGGTAACCAAACGCCAACCAACTGAGACAGAAGCGACTGCTCTTGAGTTCGCTTGGAAGGCTATTAAATACGTCAAATCAAACGGAATTATCGTGACCAACGACCACATGACACTTGGTGTTGGACCAGGTCAAACTAACCGTGTGGCTTCTGTTCGCATCGCTATTGACCAAGCTAAAGACCGTCTTGACGGCGCTGTGCTTGCTTCGGATGCCTTCTTCCCATTTGCGGATAATGTAGAAGAAATCGCCAAAGCAGGTATTAAGGCTATCATCCAGCCAGGTGGATCGGTCCGTGACCAAGAGTCTATCGAAGCTGCGGATAAATATGGCTTGACCATGGTCTTTACAGGCGTGAGACATTTTAGACATTAAGAAGGCAAAAGGGAAGAAAACAGTTTCTTTCCTTTTTTTGCGTAAAAATGCGGAGTGAAACAAGATTAAAACGAACGTTTGTGATATAATATTAGTAAATAATTCGCAAAAGAGGTTGAAGAGTGAAGCTGTTAGTTGTCGGTTCGGGTGGTCGTGAGCATGCGATTGCTAAGAAGTTGCTTGAGTCAAAAGAGGTGGAAAAGGTTTTTGTTGCCCCTGGAAATGACGGAATGACCCTGGACGGTCTGGAATTGGCAAATATCTCTATTTCCGAACATTCTAAATTGATTGAGTTTGCAAAAGCCAACGATATTGCTTGGACCTTTATAGGGCCAGATGACGCCCTTGCTGCTGGTATCGTGGATGATTTCCATGCGGCTGGTCTCAAAGCCTTTGGTCCGACAAGATTGGCAGCTGAGCTGGAGTGGTCCAAGGATTTTGCCAAGGAAATCATGGTCAAATACGGCGTTCCGACAGCAGCCTATGGCACATTTTCCGACTTTGAGGAAGCCAAGGCCTATATCGAAAAGCAGGGGGCTCCTATCGTGGTCAAGGCGGATGGCTTGGCGCTTGGGAAAGGTGTTGTCGTTGCTGAGACAGTCGAGCAAGCAGCTGAAGCAGCTCACGAGATGCTTTTGGACAATAAATTCGGTGACTCAGGTGCGCGTGTGGTTATTGAGGAATTCCTCGACGGTGAGGAGTTCTCTCTCTTTGCCTTTGTCAATGGCGACAAGTTCTACATCATGCCAACAGCTCAGGACCACAAACGTGCCTACGATGGCGACAAAGGGCCTAACACGGGTGGGATGGGTGCCTATGCGCCAGTTCCACACTTACCACAGAGTGTAGTTGATACAGCGGTTGACACCATTGTCAAACCAGTCCTCGAAGGGATGATTAAAGAAAGTCGCCCTTATCTGGGTGTCCTTTACGCAGGGCTTATCTTAACAGCAGATGGACCGAAAGTCATTGAGTTCAACGCTCGTTTCGGAGATCCTGAAACTCAGATTATTCTACCTCGATTAACCTCTGATTTTGCACAAAATATCACAGATATTCTGCATGGCAAGGAGCCAAACATCACCTGGATGGACAAGGGGGTGACTTTTGGTGTGGTTGTAGCATCCAACGGTTATCCGTTAGACTATGAAAAAGGTGTAAAGTTGCCAGCCAAGACAGAAGGCGACATCATCACCTACTATGCAGGGACTAAGTTTTCGGAAAATAGCAGAGCACTGCTGTCAAATGGCGGACGTGTCTATATGCTCGTCACCACAGCAGACACCGTCAAAGAATCCCAAAACACCATCTACAGCGAACTTAACAAACAAAACACAGAAGGCCTCTTCTACAGAACAGATATCGGAAGCAAGGCGATTCGATAAAGATATAAGAAAAGGCGACGTAGTCGCCAAACACGATAATGGTCGCCGTGGTGAAAAGACCAGAACAGATTCTGTTCTGGTCGGGGGAAAATTTGAGACCTTAGGCTCAAAGTTTAGGAATGAAACCGAAGGTTTGCTTCCGTCCCCACCACCTAAGACCATTATCAAAAAAGAAGAAAAGGAAAAATTATGACTAAACCAATTATTTCCATCATCATGGGCTCCAAATCCGACTGGGCAACCATGCAAAAAACAGCTGAAGTCCTAGACCGCTTCGGCGTTGCTTACGAAAAGAAAGTTGTCTCTGCCCACCGCACACCAGATCTCATGTTCAAGCATGCAGAAGAGGCCCGTAGCCGTGGCATCAAGGTTATCATCGCAGGTGCAGGTGGCGCAGCTCACTTGCCGGGCATGGTAGCGGCAAAAACCACTCTTCCAGTCATCGGGGTACCTGTCAAATCACGTGCACTTAGTGGCGTGGACTCGCTCTACTCCATCGTACAGATGCCGGGTGGGGTGCCTGTTGCGACAATGGCTATCGGTGAAGCTGGTGCGACAAACGCAGCCCTCTTTGCCCTCCGTCTCCTTTCAGTAGAGGATCAGACTGTTGCGACAGCATTGGCAGATTTTGCAGAAGAACAAGGAAAAATCGCAGAGGAGTCTACAAATGAGCTCATCTAAAACAATCGGCATTATCGGTGGTGGTCAACTGGGTCAGATGATGGCCATTTCTGCTATCTATATGGGTCACAAGGTTATCGCGCTGGATCCTGTGGCGGATTGCCCGGCCTCTCGCGTTGCGGAAATCATCGTGGCTCCTTATGACGATGTGGATGCCCTTCGTCAGCTGGCGGACCGCTGTGATGTTCTCACTTATGAATTTGAAAATGTCGATGCTGACGGTTTGGATACTGTCATTAAGGATGGACAACTTCCTCAGGGGACAGACCTACTTCGCATTTCTCAAAATCGGATTTTTGAAAAGGACTTCCTCTTAAACAAGGCACAAGTCACTGTGGCTCCTTACAAGGTTGTGAATTCTAGTCAAGACTTGGCGGAGATTGACCTGTCCAAAAACTATGTCCTAAAGACTGCGACTGGTGGCTACGATGGGCATGGGCAAAAGGTCATTCGTTCAGAAGCAGACTTGGAAGAAGCCTATGAACTAGCAGACTCAGCAGACTGCGTTTTGGAAGAATTTGTCAACTTCGACCTTGAAATTTCTGTTATTGTATCAGGAAATGGCAAGGATGTGATAGTTTTCCCAGTTCAGGAAAATATCCACCGAAACAACATTCTTTCAAAAACCATTGTGCCAGCCCGTATTTCAGAAAGTTTAGCTGAAAAAGCTAAAGCCATGGCAGTACGAATTGCTGAACAGCTGAACTTGTCTGGCACCCTTTGCGTGGAAATGTTTGCGACGGCTGATAACATCATTGTCAATGAGATTGCTCCACGTCCACATAACTCAGGCCATTACTCTATCGAAGCCTGTGATTTTTCTCAGTTTGACACGCATATTTTGGGTGTTCTAGGAGCACCATTGCCAGCTATCAAATTGCATGCTCCTGCTGTTATGCTCAATGTTCTCGGTCAGCATATCGAGGTCGCTGAAAAATATGTCACAGAAAATCCAAGCGCCCACCTCCACATGTATGGTAAAATAGAAGCGAAGCACAACCGCAAGATGGGGCATGTGACTTTGTTTAGTGATGTGCCAGATGAAGTTGGAGAATTTTAAGGAGCTATTATGCCATTACCGAAAAGTATTCAAGAAGAAATTCAAAAATATTGTGAAAGTCATCTACCTAAAGAAGATTGGTATGAAGAAGAATTTGATTTTATAAAAGACTTTGATTTAAAAAAACGGATTATAGAGGAATTTCAATCTGTTAGATACGCTTATAAATTATATGAGGGACTAAAAGCAACTGATGTACATTTAAGATTTCAAATTAGGAGTCAAATTATTTCTTATGCATCAATCTATGAAGCGGTGCTAGAGTATGTTTTAAATACCTACTATTCAGACACTCCTGAGTATGAAGAACTAACTCATCAAGATAATGTGCCTATTAAGATATGTATCCCACAAAACATGAGGTTGAAATTACAAGCTGAACTATCTCATGACGGTAAAGAAATACACACGGTATATTACACGAGAAAGAAAAAACAAAAGACTTCGATTCGATTTGATGATAAATGTAGAACAGCTGAGAAATTGAATTTAATTGGTAAAATTTATAGTAAGGATAGTGTAAAAGATTTGCCAGCAGAAATAATTGAGATTTATAGTGATAGAAATGGAATTCACTTGATTGCTGAACAAAGGAAAGAAATTAAATATGAGTTAGAGCTTGGCAAATTAGCGTATAGACGTCTTAAGCCTTTTATTGAGCAAATAAAAAATAGGTTAAAGATAGATGGAAAGTATTATCAGTAAAAGAATCGAAAGGATGGGATAGATCGTGGTTGAACGAGCATATAGTTTAGAATTGAGTGAGACTATTAGTGCACTTGAGGCGCAGAAATATTCCCTTGAAGGAAGATTGAACTCTGAAAAACAATTTAGGTGTATTGATAATAATTGTGAAATTCCTTTAACATGTACAAACTGGAAAAGGAGAAGTGGGAAAAGGTTTTATTTTAAACCATCTCATAACGACGAACTACATGTTGAAGGCTGTACTTGCATATCGCCACAAGAAGTTAAGGAACAGGTGAATAAGGAAGTTTTTGTGGCTAAAGGAATAATTTCAGATAGTGGAATAATATCAGTTAAGAAGTCATTGAGTAAAGCAAAGGTAAATGGGGGAAAAAGTGTTGCTTCACTTGATACTGCCGAACATTCGACAACTTCCTCTGGAACAAATATTCATAGAAATCAAGTTCAAGATAGACAACTTTCTGCTGTGGCTACATTTGTAGAACTTTATAAAGATCCTCAAATTGATAATAATGTAAGAAATATCAGAATAGAAGGTGAGTTGCTTTCCCTTAATGAGTATTTTGTGGATACTACAGGACAAATTGTGGAAGATAAACAGAGAATATTTTATGGTCAAGCATTGGTTTCTATTGCAGATTTCAATTCTGATATGCTTCAAATAGAGTTTATAGGCTCCGATTATCCGAAGGTATACTCAAGTGTAGAGAGAATTAAAGAACGTTCTAACACGAAAAATATTGCTGATTTAATAGGTGAAAATCCAGAATATATTTATTTTAGGGGTAAACTGGATAGCCAGAATAATAAGTTCAAATCTTTTGATGATAAGTTTTATAAGGATTTGTATTCACCAAAAGAATAAGGTTTAGGAGAAATCTATGATTCAAATCATCATTAATGCATTTGTTGAAAAGGCTGAGACTGGAGCAGTCGTGGAAGTCTTGTATGCTAGTGCTGACCAAGATAAGGTACAAGCTAAATATGACGAGCTAATTGCTCAATATCCTGAAAACTATTTAGCAATTTATGATTTACCATTGGATACCGATCTCAATGAATTACAACACTATCCATCTGTGTTTATTGGGAAAGAGGAGTTTGAATAGGAATCTTGTTTTGCTTAGATAGATTATTCCCAACAGCTTAAGAAGAAAGGAAAAATTAACAACATGATCAACCGTTACTCTCGCCCTGAGATGGCGAACATTTGGAGTGAAGAAAATAAATACCGTGCTTGGCTTGAGGTGGAAATCTTGGCTGACGAGGCATGGGCTGAGTTGGGGGAAATCCCTAAGGAAGATGTAGCTTTGATTCGTGAGAAAGCGGACTTTGACATCGACCGTATTTTGGAGATTGAGCAGGAGACGCGCCACGATGTGGTGGCTTTCACGCGTGCGGTTTCTGAGACGCTTGGCGAAGAGCGTAAGTGGGTCCACTATGGTTTGACGTCTACCGACGTGGTGGATACGGCCTACGGTTACCTCTACAAGCAGGCCAACGACATTATCCGTCGTGACCTTGAAAACTTCACCAATATCATCGCTGACAAGGCTAAGGAGCACAAGTTCACTATCATGATGGGGCGTACCCATGGTGTGCACGCTGAGCCGACAACTTTTGGTCTTAAATTGGCTACTTGGTACAGCGAAATGAAGCGCAATATCGAGCGTTTCGAGCATGCGGCTGCTGGTGTGGAAGCTGGCAAAATCTCTGGTGCGGTTGGAAACTTTGCCAACATTCCACCATTTGTAGAGCAATACGTCTGCGACAAGTTGGGTATCCGTGCTCAAGAAATCTCTACACAGGTCCTTCCTCGTGACCTCCACGCTGAGTATTTTGCAGTTCTTGCCAGCATCGCGACTTCCATCGAGCGCATGGCAACGGAAATTCGTGGTCTGCAAAAATCTGAGCAACGCGAAGTAGAAGAGTTCTTTGCCAAAGGTCAAAAAGGTTCATCAGCTATGCCTCACAAACGCAACCCTATCGGTTCTGAGAACATGACAGGTCTTGCGCGTGTTATCCGTGGTCACATGCTTACAGCCTATGAGAACGTCGCTCTCTGGCACGAACGTGACATTTCACACTCATCAGCTGAGCGTATCATCACACCAGATACAACCATTTTGATTGACTACATGCTCAACCGTTTCGGAAACATCGTTAAGAACTTGATAGTCTTCCCAGAAAATATGATCCGCAACATGAACTCTACATTTGGTTTGATCTTCAGCCAACGTGCCATGTTGACCTTGATTGAAAAAGGCATGACTCGTGAGCAAGCCTATGATTTGGTACAACCCAAAACAGCCTACTCGTGGGACAATCAAGTAGACTTTAAACCACTTCTAGAAGCAGACTCAGAAGTAACATCACGCCTCTCTCAAGAAGAAATCGATGAGATCTTTAACCCAGTTTATTACACTAAACGAGTGGATGATATCTTTGAACGTCTTGGTTTAGGATAATTAAAATAAAATCGAAGTTCTATTACTCTATTCACTGGAGTAGAAGAACTTCGGTTTTTCTTGTTTATTAAAGGTCTTTTGCTAAAAAGATTCCCAATATTTTAGTAAAATTTCAACTAATTTAATCGATCTTCATTGACATATAGAAAATACAGTTTTGATGGGATATAATAATCATAGAAAAAAGCCCAAGCGATTAGGCTTAGGCTTTCTTCTTAGTGATCACGGTCACATGAAATGAATTTGATTTTGTAGTAATCCGCTCGTTTATAAGTTTCGCTGTAAGCGAGAACCTGACCAGTAGACTCTAATTTAGTAGTTTTGGTTTGTAAAACGCTAGGGAATTGTTCATCGACTCCGAGGACTGAAGCCGCATGTTCTGGAGTTGGAAATGCTATTTCATTGATTTCTTCAAAATGTTCATCATTCATGTGGATGTGATAATCCAATTTGAAACGGTTATAGATAGAGCTATAATATTCAAGATTTGGATAATTTGCGTTGATGTATTGTTCTGGAATATAAGATGTGTGATAGATGTATACGACACCATTTGTTTCGCGTACACGTTCAATCTTGTAGTAGAATTGGTTACCGCGTAGTCCAAGTTTTTCTAAGTAGCTTAGTTTGTTTCCACGCTCAATAGAAAGGACGGTCACTTTATCATCTTTAGTTTCAAAAACTTCTACATCAGAAAACTCTACGAGTTTGTGTTTGCGTGCGCGTGAAACGAATGTACCCTTTCCTTGTTGGCGGACAATATAGCCATCTTTGGCAAGGTCGTTTAAGGCGTGGACAACTGTGATAGAACTTACATCATACATAGCGATCAATTCAGCTTCAGTGTAAAATTTATCTCCACTAGCGAATTGGCCAGAAATGATTTTGTTCTTTAATTCATCTTTTATATATTGATACTTTGGAATTGCCATAATTTCACCTCGATTTTCCTTCTCCGTTAAAGATTTTACCATAAAACCGGAAAGAATAGTAGTCTTTTGAATAAAAAAATTAGAATAATAGGCTATAAGGTTAATTTACATAAAAAATAGGAGATTTTATACATTTTTATACATGCCATCTGTTTGAAGCTATATGTCTGTAAATTCTATATCTTTATAAGTTTTTTGTGTAAAAGTTGGGGGAAAATGAAAAAAATTGTGAAAAGCTATTGACAAATGTGGTATATTGAGTTATATTCAATATATCAACAAATGAAAGCGTAAACTTTAGTTGTCAGAAGGTAAGAATATGACACGATTTGAGATACGAGATGATTTCTATCTCGATGGAAAATCATTTAAGATTTTATCTGGCGCCATTCATTATTTTAGGGTTCCTCCAGAAGATTGGTATCATTCGCTCTATAACTTGAAGGCTCTTGGTTTTAATACGGTAGAGACTTATGTTGCTTGGAATTTACACGAGCCTCGTGAGGGTGAGTTTCATTTTGAAGGAGCTCTGGATTTGGAGCGATTTCTACAGACAGCGCAAGATTTGGGTCTCTACGCTATCGTTCGTCCGTCACCCTTCATCTGTGCGGAGTGGGAATTCGGTGGCTTACCAGCTTGGCTCTTAACCAAAGACATGAGGATTCGTTCCTCAGATCCTGCTTATATTGAAGCTGTTGGTCGCTACTATGACCAGCTCTTGTCACGATTGGTTCCACATTTGTTGGACAATGGTGGCAATATCCTCATGATGCAGGTTGAAAATGAGTATGGTTCTTATGGAGAAGATAAGGCTTATCTGAGAGCAATTCGACAGCTAATGGAAGAGCGTGGCATAACCTGTCCTCTCTTTACATCAGATGGTCCATGGCGAGCTACTCTGAAAGCTGGAACCTTAATCGAAGATAACCTCTTTGTGACAGGGAACTTTGGTTCTAAGGCACCTTATAACTTTTCACAGATGCAGGAATTCTTTGATGAACATGGCAAAAAATGGCCACTCATGTGTATGGAGTTCTGGGATGGCTGGTTCAATCGTTGGAAAGAACCGATTATCACACGGGATCCAAAAGAATTAGCAGATGCAGTTCGAGAAGTTTTGGAGCAAGGCTCTATCAATCTTTACATGTTCCACGGTGGTACAAACTTTGGATTCATGAATGGTTGCTCGGCTCGAGGGACTTTGGACCTGCCACAAGTTACATCTTATGATTACGATGCCCTTCTAGATGAGGAAGGAAATCCAACTGCCAAATATCTGGCAGTCAAGAAGATGATGGCAACACATTTCCCAGAGTATCCGCAGTTGGAACCCCTCTACAAAGAGAGTATGGAGTTGGACGCGATTCCACTAGTTGAAAAAGTTTCTTTGTTTGAAACCTTAGATAGCTTGTCAAGTCCAGTAGAAAGCCTCTATCCTAAAAAGATGGAGGAGCTGGGACAAAGCTATGGCTATCTACTCTATCGAACAGAGACAAGCTGGGATGCAGAAGAAGAAAGACTTCGTATCATTGATGGTCGAGATAGGGCCCAGCTGTATGTCGATGGTCAGTGGGTTAAAACCCAATATCAGACAGAGATTGGGGAAGATATTTTTTATCAAGGTGAAAAGAAAGCGCTATCTAGATTGGATATCTTGGTAGAAAATATGGGGCGTGTCAACTATGGACACAAGTTCTTAGCGGATACGCAACGTAAGGGAATTCGGACAGGAGTTTGTAAGGATTTGCACTTCTTACTAAACTGGAAACACTATCCACTCCCACTAGACAATCCTGAGAAAATTGATTTTTCAAAAGAATGGACAGAAGGACAACCAGCCTTTTACGCTTATGACTTTACAGTCCAAGAGCCAAAAGATACCTACCTAGACTTGTCTGAGTTTGGTAAGGGAGTTGCCTTTGTCAATGGGCAGAATCTAGGACGTTTTTGGAATGTCGGCCCGACCCTCTCACTTTATATCCCTCATAGCTATCTCAAGGAAGGTGATAACCGCATCATCATCTTTGAAACAGAGGGCCAATATAGAGAAGAGATTTATTTAACTCGTAAACCTACACTAAAACACATAAAGGGGGAAAACTTATGACAATTGTAGGATGCCGTATCGATGGACGTTTAATCCACGGACAAGTAGCCAATCTTTGGGCTGGAAAACTAAATGTTTCACGTATTATGGTTGTAGATGACGAAGTTGTCAACAACGACGTTGAAAAGAGTGGTTTGAAACTTGCGACACCACCAGGTGTGAAATTGAGTATTTTGCCAATTGAAAAAGCGGCAGCCAATATTCTTGCTGGTAAATATGATAGCCAACGTCTCTTTATCGTGGCTCGTAGGCCAGACCGCTTCCTTGGTTTGGTAGAAGCAGGTGTACCAATTGAAACTCTCAATGTTGGGAATATGTCTCAAACACCAGAAACTCGTGCTATCACACGTTCTATCAACGTAGTAGACAAGGATGTGGACGACTTCCACAAACTGGCAGAAAAAGGTGTTAAACTTACTGCTCAAATGGTTCCAAATGATCCAATTTCAGACTTTTTGAGCTTATTAAAATAGGAAAAAATTTTTAGGAGGTCATTGTTATGATACAATGGTGGCAAATTTTACTTCTCACTTTGTACTCAGCTTATCAAATCTGTGATGAGTTGACGATCGTTTCATCTGCAGGTTCCCCTGTATTTGCTGGTTTCATTACTGGTTTAATCATGGGAGATGTGACTACTGGTCTGCTTATCGGTGGTAACTTGCAATTGTTCGTTCTTGGGGTTGGTACCTTCGGTGGTGCTTCTCGTATCGACGCAACTTCTGGTGCGGTTCTTGCGACAGCTTTCTCTGTTTCACAAGGAATTGATACAGCGCTTGCGATTACAACAATCGCTGTGCCAGTAGCAACTCTCTTGACTTACTTCGACGTTCTTGGACGTATGACAACTACTTTCTTTGCTCACCGTGTGGATGCTGCAATCGAACGCTTTGACTATAAAGGTATTGAACGCAACTACTTGCTTGGTGCGATTCCTTGGGCTCTATCTCGTGCCCTTCCAGTCTTCTTTGCCCTTGCTTTTGGTGGTGCCTTCGTACAATCAGTAGTAGACTTCGTTGAAGCCTACAAATGGGTTGCAGATGGCTTGACACTTGCAGGACGTATGCTTCCAGGTCTTGGATTTGCAATCTTGCTTCGTTACCTTCCAGTTAAACGTAACCTTCACTACCTTGCTATGGGATTTGGTTTGACAGCTATGTTGACTGTTCTTTACTCATATGTAACAGGTCTTGGTGGCGCTGTTGCAGGTATTATCGGTACTCTACCTAAAGATGTTGCTGAAAAAATTGGTTTCGTGAACAACTTCAAAGGATTGTCTATGATTGGTATCTCTATCGTAGGTATCTTCCTAGCAGTGCTTCACTTCAAAAATAGCCAAAAAGTAGCTGTAGCAGCACCTTCTACACCATCAGAAAGTGGGGAAATCGAAGATGACGAATTCTAATTACAAACTTACAAAAGAAGATTTTAATCAAATCAACAAACGTAGCTTGTTTACTTTCCAATTGGGTTGGAACTACGAACGTATGCAAGCTTCTGGTTACCTTTACATGATCCTGCCTCAGTTGCGTAAAATGTATGGGGATGGCACTCCTGAATTGAAAGAAATGATGAAAGTTCATACTCAATTCTTCAATACTTCACCATTCTTCCATACCATTATCGCTGGTTTTGACCTTGCCATGGAAGAAAAAGATGGTGTGGGTGCAAAAGACGCCGTTAACGGTATCAAGACAGGTTTGATGGGACCATTCGCTCCTCTTGGGGATACAATCTTTGGTTCACTTGTACCTGCTATCATGGGATCTATCGCGGCAACTATGGCTATCGCTGGCCAACCTTGGGGTATCTTCCTTTGGATTGCAGTTGCAGTAGCGTATGACATCTTCCGTTGGAAACAGTTGGAATTTGCCTATAAAGAAGGGGTTAACCTTATCAACAACATGCAAAGTACATTGACAGCTTTGATTGACGCTGCATCTGTACTTGGTGTCTTCATGATGGGTGCTCTTGTAGCCACAATGATCAACTTTGAAATTTCTTATAAATTGCCAATCGGTGAAAAGATGATTGATTTCCAAGACATCTTGAACTCAATCTTCCCACGCTTGCTTCCAGCAATCTTTACTGCTTTTATCTTCTGGTTGCTTGGTAAGAAAGGTATGACTTCTACAAAAGCAATTGGTATCATCATTGCTCTTGCATTAGGTCTTTCATTCATCGGTAAATTCTTACTTGGAATGGGCGCATAATCTATGGCTAAATCATTAATTTTGGTGAGTCATGGTCGCTTCTGTGAAGAACTTAAAGGTAGCACTGAAATGATCATGGGTCCACAAGACAACATTTACACAGTGGCTCTTCTTCCAGAAGATGGCCCAGAAGAATTTACTGCAAAATTTGAAGCTGCTATTGAAGGTTTGGATGATTTCCTAGTCTTTGCGGATCTTCTCGGTGGAACACCATGTAACGTGGTGAGTCGCTTGATCATGGAAGGTCGTGACATCGAACTTTATGCAGGGATGAATCTTCCAATGGTGATTGAATTTATCAATGCGAGCCTTACAGGTGCAGATGCGGACTACAAGAGCCGTGCTGCAGAAAGCATTGTGAAAGTTAATGACCTGTTAGCTGGCTTCGATGATGACGAAGATGAATAAGATGTGACGACGTGAAAATTGTTAGAACATATTTCATAGAATATACATGGGAATGGGGCTTACTCCCATTCCCATATTTAATAGAAAAAGAGGAATTCAATGCTACATTATACAAAAGAAGACTTGATTGAATTGGGTGCAGAAATCACTACACGTGAAATCTACCAACAGCCTGATGTATGGAAAGAAGCTTTTGAGTCTTATCAAGCAAAGCGCGAAGAAATTGCAGCCTTTCTACAAGGAATTGCTGATAAACATGACTATATCAAGATTATCTTGACAGGTGCTGGGACTTCTGCTTATGTGGGAGATACCTTGGTACCTTACTTTAAGGAAGTCTATGACGAACGCAAATGGAATTTCAATGCCATTGCGACCACAGATATCGTTGCCAATCCAGAAACTTATTTGAAAAAAGATGTGGCAACTGTCCTAGTATCTTTTGCTCGTAGTGGTAACTCGCCTGAAAGTGTGGCGACTGTTGATTTGGCCAAATCCTTGGTGGATGAGCTTTACCAAGTGACGATTACTTGTGCAGCGGATGGTGAGTTGGCTCTTCAAGCCCATGGCGATGACCGCAATCTTTTGCTTTTGCAACCAGCAGCCTCTAATGATGCTGGCTTTGCCATGACTTCAAGCTTTACGTCTATGATGTTGACAGCTCTCTTGGTCTTTGATCCTACAGAATTTGCTGTGAAAGCTGAACGTTTTGAAGTTGTATCTAGTCTTGCCCGTAAAGTTCTAGACAATGCAGAAGATGTCAAAGAGCTTGTTGACCTAGACTTTAACCGTGTTATCTACCTAGGTGCTGGTCCTTTCTTTGGACTTGCTCATGAAGCTCAGCTCAAGATTTTGGAATTAACAGCTGGTCAAGTTGCGACCATGTATGAAAGCCCAGTTGGCTTCCGTCACGGTCCAAAATCTCTTATCAACGAAGATACGGTTGTTTTGGTCTTTGGTACAACGACAGACTACACTCGTAAGTACGACTTGGACTTGGTTCGTGAAGTTGCTGGTGACCAGATTGCTCGTCGTGTTGTGCTTTTGAGTGATCAAGTCTCTGGTCTTGAAAATGTCAAAGAAGTAGCCCTTGGTTGTGGCGGTGTCTTGAATG
This sequence comes from Streptococcus sp. SN-1, assembly GCF_041154385.1. Classification (NCBI taxonomy): domain Bacteria; kingdom Bacillati; phylum Bacillota; class Bacilli; order Lactobacillales; family Streptococcaceae; genus Streptococcus; species Streptococcus sp. SN-1. Next base: position 2,037,417 of record NZ_AP028929.1, on the reverse strand, counting down.
ATATTTACCGTGTCTTCCCTTACATTGTTTATGCCCAACTCTTTGCCCTATTGACTTCACTCAAGGTAGAAAATAAACCAGATACACCGTCTCCTACAGGTACAGTAAACCGTGTGGTACAAGGTGTTATCATCCACGAATATCAAAAGTAAGACTCTTCGAAAATCTCTTTAAACCATACTAGTGTCGCCTTGCCGTAGGTATATGTTACTGACTTCGTCAGTCTTATCCGGCAACCTCAAAACACTGTTTTGAGCTGACTTCGTCAGTTCTATCTGCAACCGCAAAGCAGTGCTTTGAGCAGCCTGCGGCTAGCTTCCTAGTTTGCTCTTTGATTTTCATTGAGTATAAGGTAGTGTTTATGAATTCTTGACAAGAGGATTTGTAAATTATCAGATAAACCATAGATTGTCAGTAGGCTTTCTATGGTTTGTTTGCTTGAGAGAAATAGTAAAAGGAGAAGAGAATGAAAGCATACACAGAGCGTGTATTTGGAAATGTTGAGGGCAAGGATGTCTTGGCCTATCGTTTTGAGACGGACGGTGGCTACCAACTTGAGGTTATGACTTATGGTGCGACCATCTTGCGCTATATCACACCTGACAAGGATGGAACTTTTGCCAATGTTATCTTGGGATTTGATGACTTTGCTAGCTATGTAGGCAATAGTCCTAAGCATGGAGCAAGTGTAGGTCCTGTGGCGGGACGTATTGCAGGTGCGACCTTTGAGCTGAATAGCAAGACCTATCATCTGGAAGTCAACAATGCTAGCAATTGTAACCACAGTGGTTCAACTGGTTGGGATTCCAGCTTGTTTGAATTGGTTGAAGTGAGTGACCATGGCCTGACCCTCTACACAGAGCGTACAGATGGGACAGGAGGATTCCCTGGTAATCTCAAGATTTGGATTAGCTATCACTTTGAAGAAACTGGTGCCTATGAAATTAGCTACAAGGTAACGACCGATCAGGATACGCTGGTCAATCCAACCAACCACAGCTATTTCAACTTGTCTGGTGATTTCACGCAGACGATTGACCGTCATGTCTTCCAGCTAAACACAGAGGGAATTTATCCAATCGCTCCTGACGGTGTTCCTGCAAAAACTCCAGACGCCAATCGTGATGTGGTCAAACACATCTACAATGGTGCCTTGTTGAAGGATATCCTTGCAGAAGAAGATGAGCAAATCCAGCTGGTGTCTGGTTTGGACCATCCATTTGCCCTTCCTGCAGGTCATGACAATGCTGGTTTCCTTTATGACCAAAACTCAGGTCGCTTCCTGCTTTTCAAGACAGAAGCTCCTTGCTTTGTGGTCTACACAGCAAACTTTGTGGATGAGAGTGTCATCATAGGAGGTCATCCAATGGTACAGCACAATGGGATTGCCCTTGAAGCGCAAGCGTTGCCAGATGCCATTCACAGTGACCTTAAAGACCAAGTCATTCTCAAAGCCGGTCAAACCTTCACAAGTAAGACACGTTATGAGCTTGTTGTGAAATAAGAGGATAGAATTTCTACTTTTGGGGTGAATAGTATTTGCCTTATAACATTAGTAGAAATGGGCAAAGAATAGGAAAATATGATATAATTTAATATTGAAAATACCTGTCCTATCTAAAGGATAAAAGATGAAGAAAATTGTATTTGCTAGTGCCTTGGCCTTTACCTTGGCTGGAGCAGTTTTGACAAATGATGTTTTTGCGAATGACAGACTGGTGGCAACACAATCTGTTAATGGTAAAAATGAAAATGTATTGACCTCAGAGGTGCTAAAACCTGCTAGTGGCAATGTTTTGGTTGGAATCAAGGGAGAATTTTTAACTCCAAATAAACAATCTATTTTGGACGCGATTAATAAGATTCGTAAGGAAGCGGCTGATGAAGGTTTGGTAGATAAGTATGTCCCTATTAAATGGTCTACTGATCTTGAGAAAACTGCTTTTGTACGAGCTACTGAGGTGTCAGTAGCTTTAAAACCTGAGCGTCTTTCTACGAAAGAAATCTGGACTGCTTTTCCATCTAGCAATAGTATAAGAGGAGAAGCTTTAGATGTGAACTATGAAGGTTTTCTAAAAGCAATTGAAAACTGGCATGCTGAGAAGGCGAATTATGTAGCGAAAAAGAAGGGTGGAACCTCTAAAGAATTTACAGGTTATTATGAGGTTTTGATTAATCCTAAATTTACATATGTGGGTCTTGCAGCTTTTAAAAACGCAGCCAGCTCTCAGCAAGTAGCAACGATTTCTCTAGCTTTAGGTGATGATGCTTCTTCAGAAGAATTGGCTGGTGGATATGGTTCTGCTATTCAGTATACAGAAGTAACTGCATCAAACCTTTCAACCGTTAAAAGTAAAGCTACAGTTGTAGAAAAATCGTTGAAAGATTTTAGAACATCTACATCTAGTCAGTCTGGCTGGGTGCAATCTAATGGTAAATGGTATTTTTACGAGTCTGGTGATGTGAAGACAGGCTGGGTGAAAACGGGTGGCAAATGGTACTACTTGAATGATTTAGGTGTCATGCAGACTGGATTTGTAGAAGTTGATGGTGCATGGTATTTCCTTGATAGTTCAGGCGCGATGTTTACAGGCTGGGGAACAGATGGTAGCAGATGGTTCTACTTTGATGGCTCAGGAGCTATGAAGACAGGCTGGTACAAGGAAAATGGTACTTGGTATTATCTGGATCAATCAGGTGTCATGAAGACAGGTTGGTTTAAAGTAGGCAAGTACTGGTACTATGCATATGGTTCAGGAGCTTTGGCAGTCAGCACAACAACACCAGATGGTTACCGTGTAAATGGTAATGGTGAATGGGTTAACTAGGCTGAAAATAGCAAGTCATAGGTAAAGTATTCATCTTACTTAGCAAAAAGAATGAACGATAAGAAAGAGGTTGATGGCAAACATTGGCCTCTTTTGGTTTATAAAGATTGGATTCTTTGTCGCTTCAATTTCAGACTTTTCTATTATGAGCTAATATTTTATAGTATATTAAGAGTATAATCGGTAATCTAATTAAAAAATACTGTAATTAGTTTGAAACTCCTCACTTATTTGTCTAGATTTTGTTTCCGTTTTCTATTGTTGCAGTTCACTGTATTCTTCTATAAAATTGCAGTATATTTTTAAGTATATTTCAATAGAAATTTCTATCGATTTATTGTATAATGATAAGCAATTATTGAAAAGTACTCAGAAAATTCAATACTATATTATTCTTGTGTTTATACTTTTATGCCACAAAATACAGATTGATATAAAGAATATAGAAAAGCGAGGTTAATATGAGCCGAAAAAATATTGGTGAGAAACGCCAGAGTTTCTCGATGAGAAAGTTGTCAGTGGGATTGGTATCAGTTACTGTAGCTAGTTTCTTTTTGATGAGTCAAGGGATTCAATCGGTATCAGCCGATCATATGGAAAGTCCAATTCATTATAAGTATATGACTGAGGGTGAATTGACAGACGAGGAAAAATCCTTGCTGGTAGAGGCCCTTCCACAACTGGCTGAAGAATCAGATGATACTTATTACTTGGTTTATAGACCTCAGCAGTTTTTACCGAATACAGGTTTTAACCCAACTGTTGGTACTTTCCTTTTTACTGCAGGCTTGAGCTTGTTAGTTTTATTGGTTTCTAAAAGGAAAAATGGGAAGAAACAATTTGTTCATTTTCTGCTGTTAACTAGCATGGGAGTTCAATTGTTGCCGGCCAGTGCTTTTGGATTGACCAGCCAAATTTTATCTGCCTATAATAGTCAATTTGCTATCGGAGTCGGGGAACATTTGCCAGAGCCTCTGAAAATCGAAGGTTATCAATACATTGGTTATATCAAGACTAATAAACAGGATAATGCAGGGATTTCAAGGACAGTCGATGGGAAATACTCTGCTCGAAGTGATAGTCAACCAGACTCTACAAAAATATCAGATGTAGTTCATTCAGCTGATTTAGAATGGAACCAAGGAGGGGGGAAGGTTAGTTTACAAGGTGAAACATCTGGGGATGATGGACTTTTAGAAAAATCTTCGATAGCAGCAGAAAATCCCTCTTCTAATGATTCACTCGCAAGTCAAGGGGAGCAGAATCCGGGTTACAAAGGAGAATCTGTAGTTCGACCAACATTGCCAGAACAAGAAAATCCTGTGTCTGCTACAACGGTGCAGAGTGCGGAAGAGGAAGTATTGGCGACGACAAACGATCGACCAGAATATAAACTTCCATTGGAAACCAAAGGCACGCAAGAACCGGGTCATGAGGGCGAAGCGGCAGTGCAACTGGAGTTGCCAGAGTACACTGACCCAGTAGCGACAAAAGGCACGCAAGAATCAGGTCGTGAAGGCGAAGCGACAGCGCAACCGGAGTTACCAGAGTATAAAGTTTCAGAAGAGAAAAAAGGCACACAAGAACCTGGACATGAAGGTGAAGCGGCAGTGCAACTGGAGTTGCCAGAGTACACTGATCCAGTAGCGACAAAAGGTACGCAAGAACGGGGTCATGAGGGCGAAGCGGTAGTGCAACCGGAGTTGCCAGAGTACACTGACCCAGTAGCGACAAAAGGCACGCAAGAATCAGGTCGTGAAGGCGAAGCGACAGCGCAACCGGAGTTACCAGAGTATAAAGTTTCAGAAGATAAAAAAGGCACACAAGAACCTGGACATGAAGGTGAAGCGACAGCGCAACCGGAGTTGCCAGAGTATAAAGTTTCAGAAGATAAAAAAGGCACACAAGAACCTGGACATGAAGGTGAAGCGGCAGTGCAACCGGAGTTGCCAGAGTACACTGATCCAGTAGCGACAAAAGGCACGCAAGAACCGGGTCATGAGGGCGAAGCTACAGTCCGTGAAGAATCTCCAGCTTACACAGAACCGTTAGCAACGAAAGGCACGCAAGAACCCGGACATGAGGGCGAAGCGGCAGTCCGCAAGGAAACTCCAGAATATACTAAACCACTAGAAACCAAAGGCACGCAAGAACCCGGACATGAAGGTGAAGCAGCAGTTCGCGAGGAAGAACCAGTCTACACAGAACCGTTAGCAACGAAAGGCACGCAAGAACCCGGACATGAGGGCGAAGCAGCAGTCCGCGAAGAGACTCCAGAGTACACTAATCCAGTAGCGACAAAAGGCACGCAAGAACCCGGACATGAAGGTGAAGCAGCAGTTCGCGAGGAAGAACCAGTCTACACAGAACCGTTAGCAACGAAAGGCACGCAAGAGCTCGGTCATGAGGGTGAAGCAGCAGTCCGCGAAGAGACTCCAGAGTACACTAATCTAGTAGCGACAAAAGGCACGCAAGAACCCGGACATGAAGGTGAAGCAGCAGTTCGCGAGGAAGAACCAGTCTACACAGAACCGTTAGCAACGAAAGGCACGCAAGAACCCGGACATGAGGGCGAAGCGGCAGTCCGCAAGGAAACTCCAGAATATACTAAACCACTAGAAACCAAAGGCACGCAAGAACTAGGTCATGAAGGCGAAGCGACAGCGCAACCGGAGTTACCAGAGTATAAAGTTTCAGAAGAGAAAAAAGGCACACAAGAACCGGGTCATGAAGGCGAAGCGGTAGTGCAACCGGAGTTGCCAGAGTACACTGACTCAGTAGCGACAATAGGTACGCAAGAACCCGGACACGAAGGAGAATCCGTAGTAACAGAGGAGCTTCCGGTTTTAGAAGTTACTACAAGAAATAGAACGGAAACAGAAAATATTCCTTATACAACAGAAGAAATTCAAGATGCAACACTTCTGAAAAATCGTCGTAGAACAGAACAACCAGGTCAAGCAGGAACGCGTACAATTCAATATGAAGACTACATCGTAAATGGTAATGTAGTAGAAACTAAAGAACTATCACGAACTGAAGTAGCTCCAGTAAAAGAAATCGTTAAAGTAGGAACACTAGTAAAAGTTAAACCTACAGTAGAAATTATAAACTTAACAAAAGCTGAGAACAAAAAATCTATAACTGTAAGCTATAACTTAACAGACACTACATCGGCGTATGTCTCTGCAAAAGCGCAAGTTTTCCATGAAGACGAGTTAGTCAAAGAGGTGGATATAGAGAATCCTGCCAAAGAGCAGGTGATATCAGGTTTAGATTACTACACACCTTACACACTAAAAACACGTTTAACTTATAATCTAGGCGAAAACGATGAACAAAGTACAGAAACATCAACTCAAGCTTTCCAACTAGATTATAAGAAAATAGAAATTAAAGATATCGATTCAGTAGAACTATACGGTAAAGAAAATGACCGTTATCGCAGATATTTAAGTCTAAGTGAAACACCGACTGATACGGCTAAATACTTTGTAAAAATAAAATCAGATAGATTCAAAGAAATGTATATACCTGTAAAATCTATTACAGAAAATACGGATGGAACTTATAAAGTGACGGCAGCTGTTGATCAACTTGTAGAAGAAGGTGCAGAAGGTTACAAAGAGGACTACACATTTAATGTAGCTAAAACTAAAGCGGAGCAACCAGGAGTATATACATCGTTCAAACAACTTGTAACAGCGATGAGAAGTAACTTAGCTGGTGTGTACAAATTAGCGGCAGATATGACAGCTGATGAGGTAGGATTACCAGAAGATCAATCAAGCTACATAACAGGAGAATTCACAGGAACGTTAGTAGGAGCAGAAGGAAGTAAAGCATATGCTATATACGACCTGAAAAAACCACTATTCGACACATTAAAAAATGCAACTGTAAAAGATTTAGATCTTAAAAATACACAAGTGGATAGCAAAGAAAATGCTGCAGCAGTAGCAAAAACAGCAAACAATGCTAATATCAGTAATGTAGCTGTAGAAGGTAAAGTATCAGGTAGAAAATCAGTTGCAGGATTAGTAGTAGATGCAACAAATACAAAAATAGAAAACAGTTCATTCAGTGGAAAACTAGTCGCCAACCACGCAGATAACAATGCAAATTACGCAGGAGGAATCGTCGGTAAATTAACTGGTGGAAATGCCAAAGTTGATAAATCGAAAGTAGATGCCGTAATCTCTACAGCAGCACGCAACAATAACCAGACAGCCGGAGGAATCGCAGGTAAATTAGAAAATAGAGCGTTAGTAACACGTTCTGTAACAACAGGTAAAATCCTAAATGGTCAAGGGTATCCAAGAGTCGGAGGAATAGTTGGGTCTACATATCCAAGAGGTCGTGTGGACAATGTAGTCAGCAATATGATTGTTGGTGATGGATATGCCACTACAGGAGACCAATTTGGTAGTGCAGATGTGAAGAATGTTATTACTTCTGTCGAAAACAAAAAACAAGATAACTTCGTTCGAAAAGTAACTAAAGCAGAAGCGGATGCTAAGATTGCTTCTTACGGAATCACAGTAACTCTTGACGATACTGGACAAGACCTAAAAGCAAACTCAAAAGAAATTGACTACACAACATTGAGCAAAGCTCAAGCAGAAAGAAGAGTAGCCTATAACAATATTGAAAAACTAATGCCATTTTATAACAAGGAATTAGTTGTTCACTATGGTAATAAAGTAGCTTCAACTGATAAACTTTATACTACAGAACTGTTAGACGTGGTGCCGATGAACGGAAATGAAGTAGTAACGGATATTAATAATAAGAAAAATTCAATCAATAGAGTTATGTTACACTACAAAGACAACACGGTAGAATACTTAGATGTAACATTCAAAGAAAACTTCGCAAACAGCTAAGTAGTCGAATACAATGTCGCAGACAAAGGATACATATTCACACCAGAAGCATTTGTTTCAGATTATACAGCGATAACGAATAATGTACTAAGCGAATTGCAGAATGTAACATTCAGCTCAGAAGCGACTAAGAAAGTACTAGGAGCGGCAGACGATGCAGCATTAGATAACTTATACTTAAATAGAGAATTTGAGGAAGTTAGAGCTAATATTGGAGAGCACTTAAGAAAAGTATTAGCGATGGATAAATCCATCAACACTACGGGAGATGGTGTAGTTGAGTATGTAAGTGAGAAAATCAAACATAACAAAGAAGCCTTCATGCTGGGGCTTACTTACATGAACCGTTGGTACAATATTAATTATGATAGTCTGAATACAAAAGATTTATCAGTGTACAAATTTGACTTTAACGGAAATAATGAAGCTTCAACGCTAGACACTATCATCGCTTTAGGAAATAGCGGACTAGAAAACCTACGAGGACCAAATACGACAGGTCTATATGCGAGCACGCTAGCACCACTTAAAGGAGAAGATTCAGTCTTCGACTTCGTAGAAGCCTATAGAAAACTATTCTTACCAAACAAAACCAATAACCAGTGGTTGAAAGACAATACCAAAGCCTACATAGTAGAAGCAAAATCAGATATAGCAGAAGTTCGTGAAAAACAAGAATCACCAACGGCTGATAAGAAATACTCAATAGGAGTATATGATAGAATATCAGCATCAAGTTGGGGCTATAAGAGTATGTTGCTGCCGCTATTAACGATGAAAGAAGAGAGTCTGTATGCAATATCTACGCTATCAACATTAGCCTTCGGTAGCTATGAACGTTATCGAGACAGAGGAGCTGATGGTGCTATTCTCTCAGGAGATGCCTTGAAACAATATGTTCGTGGAAAGGTAGACCAATCTGCAAAATGGCAGAGAGATCATTATGACATCTGGTATAAAGTCCTAGCGCCAGAATTTAAAGAAAGATTATACCGTGCAGTGCCGGTAACAGATGCATTTGAGGTAAAAGATACAAATGGTAGAGGCTACTGGGCAACATTATCAGACAAAAACATAGACTCTATCTATAGTTTCTTCGGGCCAGCAGGTAAATACCATACGCCAAGAAAGAATGCAGGAGCTTACGCAACAGGAGTAGAGGCCTACTTTGTAAGTGATAGATTGTTAGACCAATATGGAACATCGGTTTATAGTCATGAGATGGTGCACAACTCAGACGGAAAAGTCTACTTCGAAGGAAACGAGCGACGTGAAGGACTGGGAGCAGAACTATATGCACTAGGACTACTTCAATCAGCGGACAGTGTAGATAAAGATGCAATAGTATTAAACACAATCTTTAAAGGAGATAAAGACTCAAGAACTCGTCTACACACATACGATCCAACAGCAAGATTCACTTCTGAAGAAGAAATTCAACACTACTTACACGGAATGTATGATGTGCTATACACGCTTGATGCGATGGAAGCCAAGGCAGTATTAACTCAATCTGACACGGTTAAGAAACAATGGTTTAGAAAAATAGAGAACTATTATGTGCGTGATGATAGATATAACAAGGATACACACGCAGGAAACAAGGTTCGTCCATTAACCGATGAAGAAGTAGCAAGATTAAAAACGTTAGACTCATTAATCGAAAATGACATCATCAATAGACGTGCTTATCAAAATGAAGCTCAATACGGAAGAAACGGATATTACACAATAAGTATGTTCTCACCTATCTATGCAGGACTAAGCAATCCAAACGGTGCACCAGGGGATGTCATGTTCAGAAAAACAGCGTATGAATTATATGCTGAAAAAGGCTACCACAAAGGATTCCTACCATATGTTTCAAATCAGTATGCAGCAGATGCGCTTGCAGAAGGAAGTAAAACATATTCAAACTGGTATAAAAAAGATGTTGCTTTAGTCACAGATGATTTAGTATTGAAAAAAGTATTTGATAATCACTATCCAAACTGGGTAGAATTCAAAAAAGATATGTTTAATCAACGTATAAGTAAACAGGCAAACTTGAAGCCAATTACTATTCAATATGAACTCGATAAGCCGAACAGCACAAAAGAAGTAACCATTTCATCAGCACAAGAAATGCAAGCTTTAATTGATGCGGCAGTAGCGCACGATGTGAAAAACCTTAAACGTGCAACAGAAAATGTTCCGTCAAGTTGGGTTCATTTACTGAAACAGAAAATCTATAATGCCTACCTACGTAGCACAGATGATTTCAGAGAATCTATTTATAAATAAGATTGTAGAGTTTTATTGTTGAATAGTGTTTCTTGTAAGAATGAGGAGTAAGATGATAAATCTACTCCTTTTTCTTTCTTTATAAGTCCTCAGTTACTTTGCACAAGGCTTCTACATTTTTTTACCCAGCCCACATTTACCTACTCTATCTCTTAGAAAGTTTGCTTCATTAAGCAATTTTAAAGCATTTCGTAACTGGGATGGTTTTTGATACAAGAAGTACTAGTGTAGGAGAAAGTTTTTCTAAATGAGTAGGTGATGTCAATGATTTTTCTATTTATTTTCAGTCAAAGATGATACAATAGTAAGGTCGCAAACACTAGACTGCGTAGGCAGGAGGTGATCTTATGTGCGTTTTCATCGAACTTGTCTTGCTACCAATTCTTGCTGGTACACTAGCGAATGTCTTATCGGAGTGGCTTATCCGATTTGTAGCAAGCAAATGCGACAAGAAAAAGAAATAGCCTGAGCGCCTTGAGCAAGCGCAAAAAAACACCACTGGCGGCAACCGGTGGTGTTTTCTTATATGCTTATTTCATCGAACTTTTAAGCAAATCCATTGTACCATTAAAAAGAGTCACTGTCAAAAATGTTGCTATTGTATTGTTTTTCTCCTCAGTTTATCATTCTTCTCCTTGACACTCGGTCAGCTTTTGATACAATAGTACAAAATTAGAGGAGGTGAGTTATGATTCAGAAACATGCGATTCCCATTTTAGAGTTTGATGACAATCTTCAGGCGGTCATCATGCCCAATCACGAGGGGCTGGATTTGCACTTGCCCAAGAAGTGTGTCTATGCTTTTTTAGGTGAAGAGATTGACCGCTATGCGAGGGAAGTAGGGGCGGATTGTGTCGGCGAATTCGTTTCTGCCACCAAAACCTATCCAATTTATGTCATCAATTTCAAGGGCGAGGAACTTTGTTTGGCTCAGGCTCCTGTTGGTTCAGCCCCAGCAGCCCAGTTTATGGATTGGTTGATTGGCTATGGTGTGGAGCAGATTATCTCTACAGGTACCTGTGGTGTGTTGGCTGATATAGAAGAAAATGCCTTTCTAGTACCTGTTCGGGCTCTGCGAGATGAGGGAGCTAGTTACCACTATGTGGCACCTTCTCGTTATATGGAAATGCAGCCAGAGGCTATTGCCGCTATTGAGCACGTTTTGGAAACCAGAGGGATTCCTTATGAAGAAGTCATGACCTGGACGACAGACGGTTTTTACCGAGAAACAGCTGAAAAGGTGGCTTATCGCAAGGAGGAAGGCTGTGCTGTTGTGGAGATGGAGTGTTCTGCGCTTGCGGCAGTGGCTCAATTACGTGGGGTCCTCTGGGGAGAGTTGTTGTTTACAGCGGATTCCTTAGCTGACTTGGATCAGTACGACAGTCGTGACTGGGGTTCAGAAGCTTTCGAGAAGGCCTTGGAACTCTGCCTTGAGATTGCCTTTCAGATCTAGCTACTCTTCTTCTTTTTATGGTACAATGGATGTATGTTATTCAAATTATTTGTGAAAAAAATTGAAAGGGCCTTGGGTGGACTTTCGCCAGCTCGTCGCATCTTTTTAAGTTTCGCTGGAGTTATTTTTATAGGTTCTCTCCTTTTGAGTTTGCCTTTTGTTCAGGCAAGTGGTTCGCAGGCTACTTATTTTGACCATCTTTTTACGACGGTGTCTATGGTCTGTGTGACTGGCCTTTTTACGCAACCGGTAGCTACTACCTATAATGTCTGGGGGCAGTTGATTTGTATGCTCTTGATACAGATTGGTGGTCTGGGGCTCATGACCTTTATTGGGGTCTTTTATATTCAGGGAAAGCAGAAGCTCAGTCTTCGCAGTCGTGAAACCATTCAGGAGAGCTTTAGTTATGGGGAGACTCGCTCGCTGAAGGCCTTTATGCGCTCCATCTTTTTGACGACTTTTCTGGTAGAGGGTTTGGGTGCCTTCCTGCTAAGTTTCCGTTTTATTCCTGAGTTTGGCTGGGGACGAGGTATTTTCACCTCTATCTTTTTAGCCATTTCAGCCTTTTGTAATGCTGGTTTTGATAATTTCGGCAGTAGCAGTTTAGTGGCTTTTCAGACGGATCCCTTGATTAATCTGGTTATTGCTGGCTTGATTATCACAGGTGGTCTTGGCTTTATGGTCTGGTTTGACTTGGCAACCCAGTTTGACAAGAAGAAAAAACGCCGTCTGCGTTTCCACACCAAGTTGGTCCTTTTCTTGACTGCAGGGATTTTGCTGTTTGGGACAGTATCCACACTCTTTACGGAGTGGCACAATCCAGGGACCATTGGCAATCTCAGTGTTCCAGAGAAAGTGATGGTTAGCTTTTTCCAAACCGTCAGCATGAGAACGGCCGGTTTTGCTTCTATTGACTATACCCAAGCTCGGCCTGTGACCTTGTTTATCTATATCCTGCAGATGTTTCTGGGTGGGGCACCTGGAGGGACGGCTGGGGGGCTCAAGATTACGACTTTCTTTGTCTTGTTGGTCTTTGCGCGTAGTGAATTGCTGGGCTTACCTCATGCCAATGTGGCGCAGAGAACCATTGAGGCTCGAACAGTCCAAAAATCCTTTAGTGTCTTCATTATCTTTTTGATGACCTTCCTGTTGGGCTTGGTGTTGCTGGGAATTACAGCAGAAGGAACACCGCGATTTATCTACCTAATGTTTGAGACCATTTCAGCCCTTGCGACAGTTGGGGTAACGGCAAATCTGACACCAGAATTGGGCAAGTTAGCTCTCAGCATTGTCATGGTGCTCATGTTTATTGGCCGTATCGGTCCCTTGACCTTACTGGTTAGTCTAGCGGATTACCAGCCTGATAAGAAAGATTTGATTCAGTATATGAAAGCAGATATTAGTATTGGATAAGAAAGGAAGAACTATGTCAGATCGTACGATTGGAATTTTAGGTTTGGGGATTTTCGGGAGTAGTGTCCTAACGGCCCTAGCCAAGCAAGATATGAATATCATTGCCATCGATGACCACGCCGAGCACATCAATCAATTTGAGCCAGTTTTGGCGCGTGGAGTTGTGGGCGATATTACAGATGAGGAACTCCTCAGAACTGCAGGAATTGATACCTGTGATACGGTTGTAGTCGCAACAGGGGAAAATCTAGAGTCGAGTGTGCTTGCAGTTATGCATTGTAAGAGTTTGGGCGTACCAAGGGTTATTGCCAAGGTCAAAAGCCAGACAGCTAAGAAGGTGCTGGAAAAAATCGGTGCCGACTCGGTGATCTCGCCTGAGTATGAAATGGGGCAGTCCCTAGCGCAGACCATTCTCTTTCATAATAATGTCGATGTCTTTCAGCTGGATAAAAATGTGTCTATCGTAGAGATGAAAATTCCGAGTGTTTGGGCAGGTCAAAGTTTGAGCCAGCTAGATCTACGTGGCAAATACAATCTCAATGTCCTAGGATTTCGTGAACAAGAAAATTCACCGCTGGATGTCCAGTTTGGACCTAATGACCTCTTGAAGGCAGATGCCTATATTTTAGCAGTCATTAACAACCAGTATCTAGATGACTTGGCAGAATTAAATTCGTAAGGAGGGGATTCCCCTCTTTTTTGATGTTTAAGATAGCAGATAGAGAGAAACCTGTATCCCAAATGAGACCAGCACCTCTTGTATTCTAGTAAAAGTCCTTCAAAAACGGGACTTTATGGTAGAATAGAAAGAAGTGATAAGAGAGAGTAAGAAAATCAGTCCCCTAAAGGAGTAGATTATGAAGTTATTGTCTATCGCCATTCCTAGCTATAATGCCGCTGCCTATCTTCATTACTGTGTGGAGTCGCTAGTGATTGGTGGTGAGCAAGTTGAGATTTTGATTATCAATGATGGGTCTCAGGACCAAACTCAGGAAATCGCTGAGCGTTTAGCCAGCAAGTATCCTAGCATCGTTAGAGCCATCTATCAGGAAAATAAGGGCCATGGCGGTGCTGTTAATCGTGGCTTGGCAGAGGCTTCTGGTCGTTATTTTAAAGTAGTTGATAGTGATGACTGGGTGGATCCCCGTGCTTACCTGAAAATTTTGGAGACCTTGCAGGAACTAGAGAGTGAAGGTCAAGAGGTAGATGCCTTTGTGACCAATTTTGTCTATGAAAAGGAAGGTCAGTCTCGTAAGAAGAGTATGAGTTACGAGTCAGTCTTGCCTGTCCAGCAGATTTTTGGCTGGGATCAGGTTGGAAATTTCTCAAAAGGCCAGTATATCATGATGCACTCGCTAATTTACCGGACAGATTTGTTGCGAGCGAGCCAGTTCCAATTGCCTGAGCATACCTTTTATGTCGATAATCTTTTTGTCTTTACCCCCCTTCAGCAGGTCAAGACCATGTACTATCTGCCTGTCGATTTCTATCGTTATTTGATTGGGCGTGAGGACCAGTCTGTCAATGAGCAAGTGATGATTAAGCGCATTGACCAGCAACTCAAGGTCAATCGACTCTTGGTAGACCAGCTTGATTTATCTAAAGTGATCCACCCCAAAATGCGAGAATATCTGCTGAATCATATTGAGATTACGACGGTGATTTCCAGTGCCCTGCTCAACCGAGCTGGAACAGCGGAACATCTGACTAAAAAACGTGAGCTGTGGACCTATATTCAGCAGGAAAATCCAGAGGTCTTTCAAGCTATTCGTAAGACTATGTTGAGCCGTTTGACCAAACACTCCGTCTTGCCAGCTCGCAAACTTTCCAATGTCGTCTATCAAATCACCAAATCTGTTTATGGATTTAATTAATATAAGTATTTTATAAGAGGGATTTAAGAAAAATTTTAACTTTTTCTTAATCCTTTTTAATTTTAGGAGATTATACTAGAGTCATCAAATAAAGAAAAACTCTAAGGAGAATCCTATGAAATTCAATCCAAATCAAAGATATACTCGTTGGTCTATTCGCCGTCTTAGTGTCGGTGTTGCCTCAGTTGTTGTGGCCAGTGGTTTTTTTGTCCTAGTTGGACAACCAAGTTCGGTGCGTGCCGATGTGGTCAATCTGACCCCTGCTCAAGTTGTGCCAGACGCTGCTTTGGTGAGTGAAAAGAGCGACTTACCAGCAGAGGTTCTCAAGAAAGCAGTTGATGTAGCTCTTCCTTCAGCACAGGCAGACTCAGCACCTAAAGCAAGCTTGGATACTACAAGCTCTCCAGCAAAAGCGGATGTAGCTGCTAAAGACCAAGTAGTAGCATCAAAAGAAGAAGTGCAAGCAAAACCTGAATCTAAGAAAGAAACAGAAGATGCGGTTAAACCTGCGACAAATCCTGCTCCTGCAGTCTCTGGACAAAACCGTGAAGCAAGTGAAGCTCAACCAGCAACTACCCCAGCTGAAGTGCAAAAAGGCGTGGCTGACAATACTAAAGATACAGTGGATGTCCCAGCCACTTACTTGGATAAAGCGAATTTCCCAGGTCCATTTACAGCCGGTGTTAACCAAGTCATCCCATACGAATTCTTCGCTGGTGACGGCATGTTGACTCGCCTTATTTTGAAGGCCTCAGACAAGGCTCCATGGTCAGACAATGGCTCAGCTAAAAACCCCGCTCTTCCACCAGTAGAGAAATTGGGCAAAGGACTCTACTTCTATGAAGTGGATTTAGCAGGTACTCAAGGTAAATCAGATAAAGAGCTTCTAGACCTCTTGAAACAAAACGGCACTCAAAGCTATAAAGCTACTATCAAAGTGTACGGCGCAAAAGATGGCAAAGCCGATTTGACAAATCTCGTAGCGACTAAGGATTTGGATGTCAACTTGAACGGCTTGACTACTCCAGCCGAGGTCCAAAAAGGTGTAGCTGACAATACTAAAGATACAGTAGATGTTCCAGCTACATACTTGGATAAAGCCAACTTCCCTGGACCGTTCACAGCCGGTGTTAACCAAGTTATTCCTTACGAATTCTTCGCAGGTGACGGTATGTTGACTCGCCTTATCTTGAAGGCTTCAGACAAGGCTCCATGGTCAGACAATGGTTCAGCTAAAAATCCCGCTCTTCCACCAGTAGAAAAATTGGGCAAAGGTCTCTATTTCTATGAAGTAGATTTGGCAGGTACCCAAGGCAAATCAGATAAAGAGCTTCTTGATCTCTTGAAACAAAATGGCACTCAAAGTTATAAAGCTATCATCAAAGTTTACGGTGCTAAAGATGGTAAGGCTGATTTGAGCAACCTTGTAGCGACTAAGGATTTGACAGTAAACTTGAATGGATTAACTACTCCAGCTGAAGTGCAAAAGGGTGTGGCTGACAATACTAAAGACACAGTAGACGTCCCAGCCACTTACTTGGACAAAGCCAACTTCCCAGGCCCATTCACAGCCGGTGTCAACCAAGTCATTCCATATGAATTCTTCGCAGGTGATGGTATGTTAACACGCCTTATCTTGAAAGCATCAGACAAGGCTCCATGGTCAGACAACGGTTCGGCTAAAAATCCAGCCCTTCCACCAGTAGAGAAATTGGGCAAAGGCCTTTACTTCTACGAAGTAGATTTGGCAGGTACCCAAGGCAAATCTGATAAAGAGCTACTTGACCTCTTAAAACAAAACGGCACTCACAGCTACAAGGCAACTATCAAAGTGTACGGTGCTAAAGACGGCAAGGCAGACTTGAGCAATCTTGTAGCGACTAAAGATTTGACAGTAAACTTGAACGGACATCAGTCTCTTGTTCCGATGCAGTCAGGTTTCGTCCCATCTTCTAATGGTTCAGCTATGCAGGCTCCAATGATGAATAGTCATCAAGATGCGTCTAATATGAAAGATCAAATGCCTAGTGTCAATCAAGATGAGATGAAATCTAAAATGCCAGCTGCTAGTCAGGATAAGATGATGCCTAACAAAGAGCAGGACAAAACTATGAATGCTAGCCAACCAATGGCAACACCAAGCATGAAACAAGATCAAGCTCCAGCAACCTCAAGCAAAATGTCTGATGAAGGCAAGATGGCATCTACTAACAAGGTGTCAACTCCAATGATGGCTGATCAAATGAAAGCCCAAAAAGACATGCTTCCATATACTGGTGAAGCCCAAACATCAATGGCTACTCTTGGATTCTTTGGATTAGCCTTAGCAGGTCTGCTAGGTGGACTCGGTTTGAAAGCTAAAAAAGAGGAAAATGACTAGTCTAGCTACAGACTTTCTATCTGGGATTTGAAAAATCCAGATATCGTTTAGAATGTTCGTAAAGAGATAAAAATAGTGTTATACTATTGTGGTATAGCACTGTTTTTTCAAAGGAGAGACAGATGGGAAAGACAATTTTACTCGTTGACGACGAGGTAGAAATCACAGATATTCATCAACGTTATCTGGTTCAGGCAGGATATCAGGTTTTGGTGGCTCATGATGGAGCAGATGCCTTAGAAATCTTCAAGCGAAAACCAATTGATTTGATTATTACAGATATCATGATGCCTCGGATGGATGGTTATGATTTGATTAGTGAGGTTCAGTATCAATCTCCAGATCAGCCTTTTCTCTTTATCACTGCTAAGACCAGTGAGCAGGACAAGATTTACGGCCTAAGCCTGGGGGCAGATGACTTTATTGCCAAGCCCTTTAGCCCTCGTGAGCTGGTTTTGCGTGTCCACAATATCTTGCGTCGCCTTCATCGTGGAGGTGAGACAGAAGTCGTCAGTCTCGGGGATTTACGGATGAATCACGGTAGCCATGAGGTCCAAGTCGGAGATGTGGCGCTTGATTTGACAGTCAAATCCTTCGAACTTCTATGGCTTCTAGCCAGCAATCCAGAGCGGGTTTTCTCTAAGACAGACCTCTATGAAAAGGTCTGGCAGGAAGACTATGTGGATGACACCAATACCTTGAATGTTCATATTCATGCTCTTCGACAGGAGTTGGCTAAACATGCTAGTGCAGAAACACCGACCATCAAAACCGTCTGGGGCTTGGGCTACAAAATTGAGAAAGCACGAGGTAGTCAATGAAATTAAAAAGTTACATTTTAGTGGGGTATATCATTTCAACACTCCTAACGATTATCGTGGTTTTTTGGGCCATCCAGCGAATGCTAATTGAAGAAAGAGAAATTTATTTCCTAGTGGGGATGACTCTCGTGGCTAGTTTTGTCGGTGCTGGGATTAGTCTCTTTCTTTTATCGCCAGTCTTTACTTCATTGGGCAAACTCAAGGAACATGCCAAGAGAGTAGCGGACAAGGATTTCCCTGCAAATCTGGAGGTTCAAGGCCCTGTAGAATTTCAACAATTAGGCCAAGCTTTCAATGAAATGTCCCATGATTTGCAGGCGACCTTTGATTCCTTGGAAGAAAGCGAACGAGAAAAGGGTTTGATGATTGCTCAACTTTCGCATGATATCAAGACCCCCATCACTTCAATCCAAGCGACGGTAGAAGGGATTTTAGATGGGGTTATCAAAGAAGGAGAACAGGACCATTATCTGGCAACCATTGGACGCCAGACGGAAAGACTCAATAAACTGGTTGAGGAACTGAATTTTTTGACCCTAAACACGGCTAGAAATCAGGTTGAAACGACCGGCAAGGACAGCATTTTTCTGGACCAGCTCTTGATTGAGTGCATGAGTGAATTTCAGTTCTTGATTGAGCAAGAGGAGCGAGATGTTCACTTGCAGGTAATCCCTGAGTCTGCCCGTATTGAGGGAGATTATGCCAAACTTTCTCGTATCTTGATAAATCTGGTCAATAATGCTTTTAAATACTCAGCTCCTGGAACTAAGTTGGAAGTGGTGGCTAAGCTGGAAAATAACCAGCTTTCAATCAGTGTGACCGATGAGGGGCAGGGCATTGCTCCAGAGGATTTGGAGAATATTTTCAAACGCCTTTATCGTGTAGAAACTTCGCGTAACATGAAAACAGGTGGTCATGGTCTTGGTCTTGCGATTGCGCGTGAATTGGCCCATCAATTGGGTGGAGAAATTACAGTTACCAGCCAGTACTGTCTCGGAAGCACCTTTACCCTCGTTCTCAACCTCTCTGGCAATGAAAATAAAGCTTAGTAACCCCTTTACAAATCTAGCCATTCATGGTAAAATGGATTTTGTGTGAAATATCAGCAGGAAAGCATGAAGCTCGTCAACAGGTGTCTTATGATAAGTAACCTTGGCTGTTTAGGCGAAGGGCATCTGCACGAATCAGGGCTTTCTAAGTGACTATTTCCACCGAAATATTATTTATATCAGGAGGACATTCACATGTCACGTTATACAGGACCATCTTGGAAACAAGCTCGTCGCCTTGGCCTTTCACTTACAGGTACAGGTAAAGAATTGGCACGTCGTAACTACGTACCAGGACAACACGGACCAAACAACCGTTCTAAATTGTCAGAATACGGTTTGCAATTGGCTGAAAAACAAAAACTTCGTTTTACTTACGGTGTAGGTGAAAAACAATTCCGTAACTTATTCGTACAAGCTACAAAAATCAAAGGCGGAATCCTAGGTTTCAACTTCATGCTTCTTTTGGAACGTCGTTTGGATAACGTTGTTTACCGTCTTGGTCTTGCGACTACTCGTCGTCAAGCTCGTCAATTCGTAAACCACGGTCACATCCTTGTTGACGGAAAACGCGTTGATATCCCATCATACCGCGTAACTCCAGGTCAAGTGATCTCAGTTCGTGAAAAATCATTGAAAGTTCCAGCTATCCTTGAAGCAGTAGAAGCTACTCTTGGTCGTCCAGCATTCGTATCATTCGACGCTGAAAAATTGGAAGGTTCATTGACTCGCTTGCCAGAACGCGACGAAATCAACCCAGAAATCAATGAAGCACTTGTCGTTGAATTCTACAACAAAATGCTTTAATTTTAAGAAATATCTTACAGAAAGCCTACAACAGTGGGCTTTTTGCTTTGTCTTAAAATGTTGATTTCTGGGTTTGCTCCCCTTTTTGCTCCCCTTATAGTGCTTTTAGTGCAGTTTCATAAAATGAGACTGCTTTTTTTGCGCTTTCTTTTGAGAGGTGGCTATAAATATCCATGGTCATTGATAGAGTGGAATGGCCTAAACGGTGCTGAAGCTCCTTGTAAGGTATTCCTGAGTTAAGTAATAAACTAGCGTGAGTATGTCTGAAACCATGAAAACCTATATTAGTTACATTCGCCCGTTTAAAGTGGGTTCTTAATCTAGTTTGTAAGGTTCGATTATTAGGGTACTCATGGATAAAGTCAGAGAATACCACACTTTCAGTTTTACCAATTTTCCAAGCTTCTTGGATTTGCCTAACCTTGTAAACTTTAAGCATTGTTACAGTCGCTTGGTCTATATCTAAATCCCGATAGCTTGCTTTTGATTTTGGACTATTGGTTTCTTGTTTATAGTTTAAAGTCTTTGTGATATGTACAACTGCATTATCTAAGTCAATATCAGACCATGATAGGGCTAAAGCTTCATTGATACGACAACCAGTAGCCAGTAAGAATTTATAAAGTGTATTCTCATAACAATAACGAAACTTATTTAAGTCTAAATTATCGAGATAAGCAAGAAACTTTTTTAATTCTTCATTATCAAAGTGCTTTACTTTTTGTCGCTTTGCTTTTTGAGTGTTACGAGGTAAAACAACATCACGCGCAGGATTGGACGGTATCGCTTGCATAGTAACGCCATACTGTAAGATACGTTTATTAAGCGCGTGTATGCTATCGTAGTATAGAAAAGCACCTTCTTCCCCTTTATTGGTTTTATCAGCAAGTTTATTGACTATGCTTTGGATAAGTGGAGTAGTGAGCTTGGTAAGCTTATAAGAGCCAAATAAAGGTAAAACATGGTTATTTAGTATTCTTTTGACGTTTATTCTTGTATTAGGCTTTACTGTATGCTTGTAGCTTTCCCACCAAAGATTGGCTAACTCCTGATAGTTATCTATTGAACTAGCTTTAAATCTAGTACAACCGTCTTTCTGAAAATCTACCTTTTCTTGAGTAGCTTTCTGCTTAACTTCCTTTTGTGTCCGACCTGTTACTTTGGTTTTAACCTTTTTTCCTGTTACCTGGTCAACTCCTAAATATACATTAGCACGGTAAACTTTGCTACCGTCTTTTTTTATAACTTCAGTTATCTTCATGATGATAAACCTTTCTAAAATACATCAGCAGGCAAGCCATTATCAAAAAGGTTTTATATCATGCTAGGGGCTACGAGACCCCCTTATTTTCGTTTTATTTCTTCCAGTAAAGAATACATAGCATTAATGTGGTTATATTTTTGAAATTCAGGATCTTGGTTTTGTGTAATAAAGTATACGTATTGTCTACCAGATTTGAATTTATCGATAGCTTGTTTTTCCACTAATTTTTTTAAATATTTTAAAATTGTATTTTTGTGGATTTTTAGTTTTTCTTCCAAAGCCTCTCTTGTTACGAAACGGTGTTCGATTATTAACTCTAATATCTTTTTCTCATATTCGTTATCAATATCCAGATTATCTATAAGGGAAGTATCCCATAATGTAAATTCAACTGAGTCTAATTCAGTTCGTAAATTGGGATATTTTAAATGACTCTCTTTAACTGCTTCCATTATTTTGGGTATACCAGTTCCCGCTTTTTCACATAAATTTAAAAATCTAAAAATTTCTTGTATTAAGTAGTTTCTTGGATCAGAATGTGCCCCACTAAAAAAGTCCTTTATGTCAATTCTAAGTGTTCCGCCATTTGTGAATATATACCTGTCGGGATATCTAATTATCATTATCCCTTTTTCGCTTTTATAGTCGCTATGAATAAGGCTATTAATGAATGCCTCGCGAATTGCAATTCGTAATTTTGAAATTCCAATTCTATTCATAGAATTTTCTTGAATGTTAGAGTTGTCATTCAAAGTTAGATATAATTTTTCAATAACTAGGTAAAAGAAATTAAAAAGATTATCTTCCCCCCATGTACCATCATAAATCACACGATCTTTAAAGTGATTGTTTTCAGAAAACTCTTTTAGAACATATTCTACGTTATAGTGTGGAATAAACTCTTTTATTGAATTATGTGTACCAAAAATTAATAGTCCAGCAACTGTTGGCTTTATTTTATCGTCCTTGCGATCTCTTCGTAAAGCATTTATTTTTATTAAAAATTGTTCGTTATCCAACTTTGAAAAAGGGTGCTCCGCATTTATATTATCAAATTTTTCTCTATATAGCTTTATTGTTTCTGTATCTAAGTCTAAAATAGAAAAATCCTGAATAAGTGTGCTATCAAAACTTTCCTTAGCGGAATCTCTTAACATAGAGTTGATTTGCTCTTGTGAACACCTAAAATCACCAGTCCCCTGACGAAAATAGGTAGATGCTATGTTGTCATTAAGATATATAGGTTTATCCTTGTAGTCTACCTTGTTAACAGGGATAATGACAATCTCTTTTCCTTTTATATTTACGACTTCAACACTTTCTTCATTAATCACATTTCTATTAATTTTATTAGGGTTATTAAGTAAACTATATAATTCGTCCAGTACTTTATCGGGATCATTAACTCCAGAAATATAAAAATCTTTATTCTTTGTATTCTCTGAGACACCTAGAATTAACAGACCATTATTTGTATTAGCGAAGGAACAAATTGTTTTCATACCGTCTTTAGGGAAAGAATTTTTAGCTTCTTTGAATTCAACACCTTGGTTCTCCGCTGATAATAACAATTTTGGTATATCGTATTTTCTCATTTTTTCTCCAATCAATTTGCACACGCATTCGCACACGCGCGGGAAAAATAGTTTATTTTTAGTTAGCTAACAGTGCTATTAAAGGTTTTTTTGAAAGTAGATTATTCGCACACGCATTCGCACACGCGCTTCAGGATTGTTGGCCATTGTGGCGCGTGGGTATGCTATAGGTCGCATTTTAAATGCAAGAGTGGTATAATAATGTTGTAAATACCTAACCTTTCGCTTATTTTCAGTTAGGTACTATCAGACAAGTTGGCAGTAGCTAGCTTGTCTTTTTTTGTTGCTATTTGTCAATTTTGCCCATTTTTGCGCTTTAGTTTGAAAAATCGGCTTTCTATTCTTCAATTTCCCCTGTTTTTGCACAATAGACCATGAAAAAGGGGGTATTCGTTTAGCAAAAGAGGGGCTGAGATTAACCCTAAGCGTCTGAATGAGATAATTCTAGATTTTGAATTCTTTCCAGTATTTCACCTTCAAGCTCTGTTAATTTTTTTGATAAGTCCGGAATTTTTTGGGGATCTAGTCCGTGGATAATATATTCATTGTTATTATTTATATTGTTATTTAATATCACTTGCGTTTCTTTGAATGCTTGTGAAATGTTACGTTTTAATCTATCCAATACATAATAGTTGACTTCCTTAACATTTAACCATTTTTCTTTTACCGCAACGCTGTTTTGAGAAAAATGAATTAAAAATTGCTCTTTGTCTCTGAAAAAGTTAGAAGGATATTGTTTGTTAGGATTGAAATAAATATCATTCAATTCTGTCATAATAAAACGAGTCAATATATCGTCAATCCCGTCTTCTATAAGTTTTTTATAAAACTCTGATAGTTCGTGTCTAGCAATTTCATCTAAATTGTTGTGGAGAAAACGAGGGTCTAAATCTGATTTTTTTACATGCAAAAAATCAGCAAGTTTTTGAAGATTTCCAGCAGTTGGCATTGAACGACCTTTTACATATCCTGTCAAAGTGCTTTTAGGAATACCAAGAGCGTTATGTAAATCTACTTGCCTTATATTTTTTTCTTTCATAATTCTATTAAGATTTTCAGAAAAAAACTCTCTATTTTTTAAATCTTGAGGGCTATTTTTTGCCATGTTAAATCATCTCCTTTTTCTTAATTATAGCACAAATACATAGACGTAGTACGAAAAAAATAATATTTTTCTAAAAAACTATTGACATAGTACGAAAAAAAGCGTACACTATAACCAAGTCCAAAAGGAAAGGAGTTGCTAAATGGAACAGATAACGCTAAAAGCGGCACGTATTACGGCAGGTTTTACACTTCGTGAAGTTGGTAAAAAACTTAACCGAAGTTTTCAGACTATCGCAAAGTACGAAAAAGATAGTACTAAAATACCAATTGACTTATTGCAAGACTTGACCTCTCTTTATAATGTTTCGATGGACATTATTTTTTTAGGAGAAAGTACGAAAAAAAGCGTACAAAAATAGAAAGGCAGGCAAGCAATGAAGAGGAACTATACAAGGGTCATCGATGAAATGCGAACCACTCACGGGCTGAACTTGGTAGCTATTGGCCAACGAATAGGCATAGATCCCCGAACAGTTGGCAAGTGGGCACAGGGCAAGCATAAGCCCAACAAGGAAAGCAGAAAAAGACTAAATCAGTTATACAGAGAGGTTAAGAAAGACATGACAACACAGCAAAAAGATTTATGTGATTTTTTTGGGAACTTCTACCCCAAAGGAGAACAACACAACAAAAAGGAAGTTTTGGAAGTTGTAACAACTCAACGATTCGGATCTAAATATTTTGATGTTTATGGAGACATTCAAAATCCGTTATTTGTAGCGGTAGAGATTGCTGAGATGATTGAAATCCAAAACACCACAGATTTACTAAAACGGGTAGATGATGATGAAAAGCTGACCTATGTAATATCTAGGGCAGGTCAAAAAAGAGAAATGAATATGCTGACAGAGTTCGGAGTCTATGAAGTTTTATCGCAGTCACGCAAACCACTAGCAAAAGAGTTTAAAAAAGTGGTCAAGCACATTCTGAAAGAAATCCGACTAAACGGCTACTACATGGCTGGGGAATTGGTGGAAGAACCACAGGCCACTATAAAAGCCCCTGACACGTTGGCAGAGGCAGAGCGGTATTATATCGATACACTAGCTAAAGCCATTGCAGAGGCTCAGAATATGGACGAGAAGAGCCGTCTGACAAGCAAGCTAACCAGATTCATGCAGGAGGTAGAACCACAATGGAACTAGTCTATATGGACGGCAAGAAAGAGCCATACACCACGAGCGAGATTATCGCTGAATGTGCTGAAGTTAAACACGATACAGTGCAAAGCTTAATAAGAAATCATCAAGAGGATTTTGAAAGCTACGGAATAATCGGATTTGAAATCCGTAAATTAGACGGGCGAGGGAGACCAATGAAAATCTATCGCTTGAATGAGCAACAAGCGACCTTGCTGATCACTTATCTAAAGAATACTGAACCAGTTCGTAAATTCAAAATGAACCTAGTCAAAGCCTTCTTTGAAATGCGTGATGAACTTTCTAAGTTCCGTATGCAGAGGGCGCTAGAAAAGCCAAAAAGAAAAACCTTGCATGACAGTATTGAGAACTGGGAACAAGCCCCAAAGCACGCGCATAGCACCATGACCAACCTGCTACTAAAAGCAGTAACCGACAGGAACGCTAAGCAGTTAAGGGAAGAACGTGGGGGCTATAATGGCATTGATAGCTTGACCAGTGACGAGCTGGAGCAATACCAGGCATTTGAGGATATGGTAATAGCCATGATTGGCTTGAATATGAGTTATCAGGAAATCAAAGCCATGGCATTTAGAAATAAAAAAACACGCCAAAGAAGCGCGTGAGAGCAACAAAAAAGGCTTAGCAATAACCACACCGCAGAGCCTTTCACACTAACACTAAAACGAATTTAACAAAAAGCAGGCAAGCTATTATCAAAGAGGTTTTAGTAAAGATTTATACCTAGATTATAGCATATTTAGGGCAATTTGACCATACGGAGAGCGCCAACTCTTTAAACTGGACACCACTTCCAAGCGTTCGCCAACTTGGGGTAATCGCCCAGCGTTTGGAGTGGTGCCAATCCTGTATAAGAAACGACATTAAAGGCCAACGGAGGAAAAATATGATAGCAGATCAATTAGAAGCTATTTCAACAAATTTAGAAGAAATACAAGAAATTCTTGTAGGAGATGGAACTGCATTAGCTAAAAGAGAAATCAGCAGGGTATTGAATGACTTGGATGATGTCTACAATGAACTAACTAGCACAGAATATCATGAACAACAGCAAACACTTAAGGAACAGACGGAAAGGATGAAACAGAGAGTAGTTGCTGAAGTAATAGGAGAACTAGAAGAACGAGAAGAGTCTTATTACAGAAATTATTGGGGTGATACTAAGTTTATAAAGCTACTTTCCAACTTTGATGGATTTCTTTTCTTAAACACTTACCTAGCTGAAATAACTAAAGAAAATACCTACCCAATGGAACAAAGTCAATTATTGAATTATGTATGGGAAGTCATAGCGGTTGATATCGCAAAGAAAAAACGAGGGAAAAAGAACGTTTTGGATTCATGGACAGACTCATCCTTATATACTCGTGGAATGATGATTGATTAGGAGGCAATGCAATGACACTAGACCTAGACAACATGACACAAGCAGAATTTGATGAAATAATGGCTGAAATCAAGGAGAGAAATCCAAACCTATTCCAGTTTATCGCTGATTTTGTAGATCGAAAAGTAAGCACCGAAGAGGTGGACGACTTCTTGAAGATGGAACGAAGCGACCAAGTGGACTACATCAAGAACTACAAGGCGAGGGCATAACATGAATGAGTTAGATTTGACCAATACACAATCGGCAATCTTTATGGTGGTATTGATTGGCTTACTGCTTTATTTAAACCACCGAGACCGCAAAAAAAGCGCCCAATTTGAGCGAGAAAACCAACAGACGATAGAAACACCTAGCGAGAGTTTAAGCCCAGATTATGGGCGGTATATCCAGCTTGCAGGGGTCAACGTATGGGGAGGAACTGAATGAGTCTATCAGAGAATGACAAACGAGTATTAAGACTAATCAAGGTAGGGGCTGAAAACTCCATAACAGGGGCAGAAATCAGCCTACTCACTAAGCTAGCAGAAAGAACCGTGCAAGATATTATCAGCCGTCTAATCACGCGCTACGGCGTTCCTATCGTTGGGGTACGTCATGGGGCTTTCAGAGGCTACTTTATCCCAGCTAACAAAGAGGAGCTACTGGACGGTGCAAAGGCATTCTATAACCAAGTACAGGAAGAACAGAAACGCCTAACTGTCCTTTTAAATGCTGATTTAGAAAGCTACAAAGAAACCTTGAAGGAGGTGGGCGGATATGTTTAGCCTAAGCCGAGAAAGCGAGCAAGACCTAGCGCAAGGCATTCTGGAGGTAGTGGAAAGATACCTGGAAGCGCGTGATAGACTCAAGCCACGGCTGACAGGTTTAATCTCAGCCCAGGAAGTCATGGATGAGTTAGATATTAAGTATATGACGCTCCAAAAATGGGAAAAAGCAGGGCTAAGGCGATACCAGCCCCCACTAGAAGATACTAGGAAAATCTATTATAGAATTTCTGACTTGATGAAGTTTATGGGGGTGGAAGAATGAGAAAATTTTATATACACCCTGCACATAATAGAGGCGTGCAAGTCAGAGGTATGGACATTTACAAGGATATGAAATCAACCTTAGAGCAAACCAAAGAACAAAAGCGGTTGAAGAAATTAAGAAAGAAACGAAGAAAAGGAGGCTGATATGGTGATTTATGAGGCTAAAGGTTTTCAAAATAATCTTGTCTATCCATTTGATAAGATTGAGCCATTCGAGTATATTGAACGATTTAAGCCTTTAGTCGTTCCAGAGGGGACAGAAATTGAGGAATACAAGCGTACACAAGCGCCCTACTGTATCAGTGGCAAAGTAACAGCAGAAAAGAATGGCAGTTACAAGCGAAACAACTCCAGTCTAATCTATCGGGATTTGATTTTCCTTGATTATGACGATATACAGGGGACGTCTGAGGACTTCATAAAAGCCGTCTCTAGCGCTTTATTTGGTTACTCCTATATCTTATACCCGACTATTAAACATAGCTTAGAAAAGCCCCGTTTTCGCCTTGTAGTGAAGCCTGACAACGTGATGAACGAGGTAACCTATAAGCAGATAGTGAAAGAGATTGCTGATAAGATTGGGCTACCCTTTGACATGGCCAGTTTAACATGGTCACAACTTCAAGGGCTACCAGTAACAACAGGCGACCCATCAAGTTATCAAAAAATTGTAGAGCATGGACTTGATTATCCAGTACCACAGACAACGGCTGAACCAGTTAAACAGAATGCTACAAGCCTTCCATATACTCCAAGGCCAAGCGGTCAGAAATCTATGACCATGAGGATCATTGACACGCTTTTCAACGGATTTGGAGACGAGGGAGGGCGAAACGTAGCACTGACACGCTTTGTAGGTTTACTCTTCAATAAGTGGGTTGATTGTGACCTAGAGACCGCCTATGAACTTACAAGGATAGCCAATAGCGTGACGGTTGAACCATTGCCTATTGAAGAGCTAGACCGCACTTTTAGCAGTATAGCACGGGCTGAATATAGAAAGAGAGGTTAGAACCATAGAACTAGAAGAATTAGCAAACCTAAAAAGTGAAATCATGGAGGTCAGAGAGCAAGAACAACCTCCAAAAACAATGTGGGAACTTTATAGTAGGATTTGGGAACTTGGAGATCAATGGCGTAAAGAAAACTCCTATATCGTCAATGAAGGAAAGAAAAATGAGAGAGTAGAGGTTCCAGTGCCTAGCGTCGCAATAGTAGCCAAAGCATTGCAGGAAATTTGCTATTTTACCTTTATAGGCGAGGGTGCAATAAGTGATATTAGTAAGCTATATCTTTACCACTTGGATTTAGGCCATTATGTATCAAGTAACGATATTTTCCGAAAATTGCTTTTAAAATATGACTCACGTTTGACCTCTAACAAGTTCTTCACGGAACTTATATCTTTTATCCGTACAGAAACAAAAATGAAAAAACCGCTGGACGATTATCGATATATTCCAGTAGCGAATGGAGTTTATAATATTAAGACTCATAAACTAGAGGAATTTAGTCCTAATTTTGTCATTACCAGCAAGATACAAACGGAGTACAACCCATGCGCCAGAAAGCCTATTTTAGATGGTTGGTTTGATTTTGATAGATGGTTAGAGACATTAGCAGTTAACGATAAAGAAGTTGTAGCTTTATTGTGGCAAGTCATAAATGAGGCTATCAATCCAAACCGAACACGTAAGAAAATGGTGCTAATGGTTGGAGATGGTAATAATGGGAAAGGTACTTTCCAAGCCTTGCTGGAGAATTTAATAGGGCGGTCAAATATTAGTAATTTGAAACCTGACCAGTTTGGAAAAGAGTTCTATTTGGGTGCTTTGGAAGGAAAGGTTTGTAATATTGGAGATGATATTTCTAACAAGTACCTGGATGAAGTTTCTGACCTTATGAGTGTAATTAGTGGAGATCCAGTGCAGGTCAATAAAAAAAGCTTGCAACCCGTGGAAGCACGTTTCAGACTATTGTGTATCTTTTCGGGCAATGATTTGCCTAGAGCTAGAAATAAGACGATGGGTTGGTATAGACGGCTTTGTATCATTCCTTTCCGTGCAGATTTTAACGGTCAGAAAGAACGTCATGAAATCAAAGACCGATTTATAAAGAACAAAGAGCTACTAGAGTGGGTTTTGTTTAAAGTTTTAAATATGCCAGATTTTGATAGCTTTATAGAACCAACAGTAGTACAAGAAATGCTTAGCAAGTACAAAAACGACAATGATTATATCAAAGTTTGGGTAGAGAATTTCTATATCCCTAATGGTTGGCATAAAGTAAATCATGTTCCAATGTTTATAGCAAGAAACAAACTAAAAGAATTTGCTGAGGATATAGGAATAGATAAACCTAAACTTGGACAATTTGGTAATGCAGTAATGGCCGAATTGGAAAAAACAACGTCATATAAGTACTCGGCAAAAAATGGAACGGTTAGCCCTAAGTTTTATGAAGTACTTGACCCACAAGGTTTTCAACGTAAAAGATTTGTCAAAGGGGTATGGGGAATACACTTAGAAGATGAAGATTTAGGTTAGGAAATTTAATACTAAAAAACCAATTACACCAAGGGTTATAGCAATTTAGGTTATGCAAAAAATAGAAACATAACCTAAACGCTAATCTTTGTAAACGTTGATATAAAAGTCTTTGCGAGTATTTAGGTTAGTAGGTTAGTTTTTATTTCTAATATCTCTATATAAAAAAATAAATATAAACGTGTTATATAGACGCGAACTTGAAAAGTAAAACTAACCCTAATCTAACACCCTTGAAGCGCTTATATACTAGGCTTTTAAAGGGTTATTTTTTAAAACTAATCAAAACCTAATCTAAGAGAAAAAAGGAGAAACAACATGAAAACTAAACTATTTTTTTATTATAAATGGCAACAACCGCTTGAAGAATTTGAGCAGGAAGTAAATGATTTTATGGCGACCGTGGAGGTAATTGATGTAAAATATTCAACCGCAACCGTAGGAGATAGTGATGGTATGGGCGCGATTGCTAGTTTGCTAGTATTATACAAATAAAAGGAGAAACAACATGACACTAAAAACATTTTCGGATAAAGCCAAAACACTTACTTTCACTTACGAATTTAAAGACCTAGATACTGCTATGGTAGCAGGTCACGCGTTACTGGGATATATGACTGGAACATATTGCCAGCCTACAATCTCATTGACCTACAAGGATAAAGGCACTCTTGTAGCTGAGTATGTGGAGGATAGCAAACTAAACAAGACCTTCAAGCGTATTTGTGACAGTTTCAAAGACTATTACAACCAACCAGTGGACGATGAAGCATTTGAAGAACGTTATAAACGGGAGCGCGTGCTCCAACTTAAAGAGTCAGAGGACTTTGAGAGTTTACTGAATAAGGTCACAGATTACGAGCTGGAACTATTAGACTATGCTGATCGCTTGCTTTCTGATAAGCCTATCCCTATGGACTCTATGACTGCTTTTGGTACGTTGGAAATGCTGGACGATGAAAGTATTAGCCTACTCCAAAAATTGGACGTAGAGGGAGAATATAAAGGCCTTGCTGATTATGTGGCAGAGGCAGAAAGCTAGAACTATCAAGAGAGGCACCAGCCTCTTTTTGTGGTTTTATTACTACTAACCCAAACGATTTGGGTTTTTCTATATAAAGGTATTTTGAATGAATGGAAATTATAGAATCAATAACCATAGAAACGTTTATAAAGCCAATGAAAGACAAGAACATTAGTCACGGTATAGCTGAGTTGGACGGTAGAAAACTAGAAATAGACTTAGATAATCTGTACATCATCTTTGAACATGATTGTTTTGATTTAGCAAGAATACCAGGAACTAAGGGAGGTAATCGATATTTCTTTCTTTGCCCTGATTGTGGGAGACGGTGCAGGTTGCTTTATAAACGGTATTTGTATTTTAGTTGCGGTACATGCCAAGAGATCCACAAGAGCACCCTGAACCGTAGTAAAACGGATTGCCAATACTACTGGGAGCTTGCGCTTAGGGAAGCTAGAAAGGTAGAACCAAATTGGAGTCCTAGACGTGGTGGATATATGTTTGATAGTTTCCCAGAAAGACCAAAGTATATGAAACAGAAACGATATTACAAGCATTATCAAAAGTTTGTTTACTATACTAGAAAGGGAGATAGATTTTGGCTGAATGGATTGAGTAATCTGAAGTAGTGATTTGGAGGATTTACAAACAAACAAATCTAAATAAAGATTAATCTAAAAAGGAATAAGATAAACATTGTTTGTCTTTACAATTAGAAAACTTCAATTACAATATACTAAACAGGCATGAAGGTTAGACAGGAGGCAGAGATACCCCCGTTATTTTTAGACGGGGCTAGTTATTGTTCGGATATAGGAACGCGCCCCTCTTCCGTGCAAAAAATTCCCTTTTTGAAATGTTTTTAATTTTTGTATAATGTAGTATTACTAAGTGTTTAGCTTGATTTTTTGACCGATAAAGCTACTCCAATTTTATAACACAGTGGGGGTGTCTCCCCCACCCACGCGCTTCTATGAGCTTCCCCCGTCACTGTACATTTTTTCTCACGGAAATCATTTGAAGCTAGAGCGAACGCCGAGAAAGTGGATATATCCCCTGTCATTTATCAAGGAGATAAGGACGACAATAAGCCTTCTTAATTGCTTACAAAATGATAAGCCAATAAATAACTTGCCTTAATTGCTTTAAAGTATGAACAAGTATGAACATATTCCACCAGTCGTTGAAAATACAAAAAGCCAAGGCTTACCACCTCAGAATGATTAGGTTTTGGTTAGGTTTTACATTTTAAAATAGCAAGGTAAGGACTTTATTCTAGAGATAAAATACTAAGATTTCCTAAGATACAAATACTTTTAGAGATAAAGAACGTTAAGGGGGTATAATCGAACTCCTAGAAAACGCAAAAAAAGCCAGCACAGGGCTGACTCCTTTATAAATTATTCCTTGAAATTATTATACCATAGAGGAGGCTGAGGCATGACACCAGAGCAGGTAAAAGAAAAACTAGAGGGCGTTAAGTGGATAAACAAGGAGATAGAAGGCTTATATTTAGAGCTTGCAGCTTTAGAAAGCGGTATTATCAAAAAGCAAGAACTGAGCAATACCAGAGTACAAACAAGCAGGGTAAATACAGCAGAGAATAACCTTATAAGTGTTCTAAAACTAAAAGAGGACACTTTACAGAGAATTGAGCGACTTACTGAAGAGAGAATGGAAATATCTAGGCTGATCGATAAGCTGGCCAATCCGCTTGAACGTTCTGTTCTCAGGCTGTTCTACTTGAATGTTCTTGACGCTTGGCAAGTTGCTGAGGAAATAGGTGTATCTACAACCTCGGTATATCGAGTAAGGCAAAAAGCCATAGAAAACTTGACCAAGGTGGAAGGGGCAAACTAATGGAGCTGGATAAGTTTAAAACGATGATGAACGTCAGAGAGCGGATGACTTACTTTCTACGTTTCCAGAGGATGGCAGGAAGTGAAAGCCAAGTTACGATAGATGAAGAGGCTTGGAAACTTGTCTTACCTGATCAGTGGAATTTGAGCGGTGAGCATGAAAAAGCAATCCGTGAGGGGTTGGAGATATTCGCCCACGACATCAACAGCATAGAGAACGAGAGAGCCAGAAAATACTTCATTATCCATTATTGCTACATGAGAAAGAAAACAATGAGCGAATGCGTAGAAATGGCAGGTACTAGCTCCACTAGCTACCACCGATACAAACAGATAGCAGTCTTAAACTTTGCGAGAATCCACCAGAACGGAGAGCTGGAAGCATATAAGTAGGTGTTTGGGGTGTTTTGTTGAGAAATGTTGAGATTTAAGTGAGGGGGATGACATGATTGAAGATTTTTTGATTGATTTGGAGAATATCCAATTAGAGGATATGGAGATAGATTTAAACATGGATTTTGAAATAGATGTTGACCTTGATGATTTAGATTTAACCTTACTACAAGAATTAGAAGCGTAAATGTTGGCAAATGTAGGCGTAGGCTTCATATTCGCCCCCTATTTTGCTTTGTTTCGTACTGGACAACTAAAACACCATGGATAAACTACAAGCCCTCAGAAACGAATCTGGGGGCTTTTGTGAGGTCATAATCTTATAAACCACGCGCTTCATGGTATAATATACCTATCAGCAACCAGCAATAAAAAAAGCACGTTTGACCGTGCTAGTTTCTTGCCTGCTGAACTCGTCAAATCCTAGCCCTTTTGTGGGGCTTTTTTGCTCCCCTTTTTGCGTACTTTGGGGGAGCAAGTAGTGAAAAGTAATATTAGTGATTTTTGTTAAAAAGCGCGTGATATAAGGGTTAGGAAGCCCAAAAGAAACATAAAATAAGTAGTTTTTGATTATACAACAAGATGTTGTAATATTTTATTGAATCAGATAGGCTTTAGAGCCTTGATATTGAGCACTTTGGGGCGCTTTCCCTTAGTGCTTTTTTTAACATTTTACAATAGCTTTTAAGCATACAGCTATAAGTATCCATACGCAGCTAGACCTGTATAGTTTAAAGTGATATAATAGTCTAAAAGGAGGTACTACTATGAATGTTTTAGAAAAAAATACACAGGTAAACTTTAAGACTAACAGAGACTTGTTAGAGAAGGCTAAAGCTATTATCACAGCGCAAAATCTTGATATGACAGCCAGTTTTAACTTGTTTTTAGAACACATTGTAGAAAATAAAGCTTTGCCATTTGAAACTCAAGTAGATAAAGAAAGAGAAGAACTTCTATCAGGGTTGCGTGCTGAAATTGCCCGTAGCTTTGACGATTTAGAACATGGAAGAACTTACAGCCTTGATGAAGTGAGGGCTAACCTTGGAATTTAACGAGAACGTATATAGCCTTATTATCTCCGAAACGGTACAAGAACAGCTAAGAGGTATTAAAGATTATATCTCAGCTAACTACTTTTCAGAACAGGCAGGAGCAAACACAGTTAAGAATATTCTTTACGGATTGGAACGTCTTGAAGTTTTCCCGGAAGCAGGATTTGATGCTGATGAAAGAGTAGGAGTTATTATATACCCACCCCACAAAACTCGATGCATCATTTTAGGCGATTACCTAGCCTTCTATCATATTTTAGAGGACAGAAAAGCTGTCTTTGTATCAGATATTATTCATAGCAAACAGGATTACATTCGCTTGTTCAAGAAAAAATAGCGCCTTAGGAAGGCGTTTTTGTTTGGGAATTACGTGATATTGATGATATAATATTTTGGCCCCCTCAATTTAAGGAAGGGAGGTGTTACATATGTTAGAAACTTTACTCACAGTGTTTCTAGCTCCGTTACTTATTAACGTGTTATCTGAGCTTTTCAAGTTATGGCTTAAGAAACGTAAGAAGTAATGATTAACCCTTTTAGAGGGTAGCAAAAAACCCCATCGGTGGCACGGTGGGGCTTTTTTAGTTACATATGCTGTAACTTTACTCACATTGTAAGTTCATTCTAACACAACCCTTTCGATTTTTCAAGCTTTTGTTTTGATATTGCCACAGAGTGTGTTTGTGTCTTGAGTTCATTTTACTGAAATTAGAATCCGTGTTACCAATTTCCATTTTGCACATCATGTATAATACAGGTAAACAATGATGACATTGGTTAAGTAGAGTGCTAAAATTACCTGATTCAAATCAGCTTTACAAAAAAAGATTGTAGGATAAGTAGAGTCTGAATTGAAATATAAGATAATTAACAAAAAGAAAAAAACGCTTGGAACAGCGTTTTTCTTCTGTATTGATTCGTATTGAATGCTTACTTAACTTCTGTAAAGGTTAAATAATTGACCTATATCCCCTATATTATCAAGGATTGTAGAGCTTTAAAGTTTAAAGGTAGTGATAAAGGTAGTGATGGAATCAACTTGCCAGTTCTTCCATTTTATTTAGGAAAATATCCACTGCTTCAAATGTCTTTTTAGGAGCTAATTCAGCGTATGTGTCCATAGTTGTTGTGATAGACTTGTGTCCCATTCTATGTTGCAACTCTTTCCAGTTCATACCTGCATTTAACATCAGAGAAGCGTGTGTGTGGCGGAATAAGTGAAAACCATAGTCTGGTAGTCCTAAAGCAGATAGACGCTTTTTAAGAGTTGCTCTTTCATTTCTATCGCACATATAATTCCCGTATATGGTTGGGAATATGAGTGAAGATTTTGGCAACTCATGCTTTTCAAAATAGCCAGTCATTTCCTCGTGAAACTCTTTGAGACTTTCCATGATTGAAAGTGAAACTGCAACCCTACGATTACCAGAATCCGTTTTAGGAGTTTTCTTACAAACCATTTCCCCTTTGACACCTAGTTTTTTATTTGCACTTTTCCACATTAATGTTTTACTGACAAGAATTTCATTAGTTTCAAAATCAAGGTCAGTAATTTCTAACGCTAGCAACTCATTGATTCGTAATGCAGACGCTAATAACGTGTTACAAATGACCTTAAAGCGTCTATTTGCTCTGGTATTGGGCAAGGTCTCAAGGTAAAATAACCAATGTTTCAGATCATCATCATGGAGTACCATGATACGCTCTTTGTTTGCTTTTGGTTTAGGTGGAATCTTGATTGATTTAGCTGGATTAGTGGTCAGCCCACAGTTTGTAATGCCAAAATCAAAAATATCACTGACTTTGTGAGCCATTGCACCAAAATCTTTTGCACTACCTTTTGGGGCACGTTTTACACCGGAATCAACAGATTTCTTTGCTTTTCTAGCTAGCTTATTTACCCAAAGTTGAACATCAGCAGGTTCAATTTGACAAGGTTTATAATCCCCAAAGTGAGGAATGATATAGGTATCAAGATACCCCCTCACTCGGTTGATAGTATTTTGTGAAGACACCCAAGTTTTGAAGTTGCTAAACCATACCTCAGCTAGACTTTCAAAGTTATCAATTTTGATAGTTTCTTTAAGGGTAGAGCCAGCTTTTTCAAACTCAATTTTAGCTTCAACAATTTTTCTATCCAAAGATTTCAATGTCTTAGCAGTGATAGTTTTTGTGATGCGTTTACCAGTCTTTACATCAGTTCCAATGTAAACACCTTTAAGTGAATAACTGATTATGCCATTTTGTTTTGTGGTTTTTGTTATCTTTTTATTGTTGTGTTGAATGATTTCTTTATTCATATAGCCTCTTTTTCGGACAATCAAAAAGCTAAAATAGAACCCTCACATTCTTTGTTTGATAATTCTATTCTAGCACATTTTGAAGTTAAATAGTCAAAAATTCAATGACATCTTCCAATTTATAATAAATTGTACGTGTTCCCTCTATGGGAGGTTCAAGTCGTTTTAATCCTTTATTTTCCCATGATTTCAACGTGTTGTGAGAAATCTGTAAAATTTTCAATAGTTCTTTCTGTGTGACTATTCCATGAGAATTATTACTTTGTAATTCTTGTTGAATGATAACAATGAGCATATTTAGTAGCTCTTCAATTTGATTTAATTTCGTCATATCTGTCATATAAGTTTTCCTTTCATCGTTTTACTTGAATACATCCCACGGCTTCTTTTCTTTCTTTAGTTCATCTTTTCGATTATTTAAAAATATAATCGTATCAGGAGAGGGTTTGTACTTTGTTTTGAAATGAATCAAAACATGCCTGAAAAACTCCTGAATTGATTCTTTACCGTAAATTTTATCAATCTTGTATAGAAATGATTCTAAACCGCTATTTTTCAATAAGTAAACATAGGTAGATAATAAATCATTTTTTCGCCGTGGTTTTGACCTCAATAAATCAAAATCAGTCGAAACGTATTCCAGCATAACCTTTGAAATATCCCATAATTCATCATTTTTGAAAAATAAATATTTGTCCGTAAATCGTTGAAAAATTAGGCTCGATAGTTCTTTATCATTTCTACATTTTAAAATATCTAAGCCTGTTTGGTTAGCGTAAGCCTGTCTGATTGACATTTCAAATCTCACCCAATCATCACATTTCAAGGCATCATCATAAAAGATGCCCTTTTTTTTCTCCTGCTCCAATTTTTTATCATAGATTCTTAACAATAGAGAGTTTCCTTTATTTGCTTTGCTACCAACATAAATTGTTTCTACTCTATTGTTTGTATTGAACGTACTGATATTTGACTGATTTTTTCTCAATTTAATTGTATTTGAAAAACTGTCAATGTATTTTGATTTTATTGTTGACTTATTTAATTCCTGATGAATCTGATTCACTTTCAAACCTTCATCTATAAAATCAATCGCAAAATCAATTTTGGAAACTCTACAACTACCACTAAAATAATTTTCTAATTCAAAAAATTTTTGAACTAATTGACGATACGAAATTTTTTGATTATCTTCTTCACGTCGCTTCATGTAGTGTTTTAAACCTTGACCTGAGAATTTGAGAAAAATTCCCATCCTTGAACTGTCTGTGTTAAAACATAATAGAATTTCAAATTCATCAAAATTGACAATATAATTGTAGCCTGCAAATCCTTTTTCATTTAACTTATAGTTAACCGTGTACTTTTCTAATTCCAATAATTCATCAATTTTTAAACAGATAGTTGAAGCAAATGCTTCATAATCAGACATCATTTCATTAAAGTCAGGCAAAAAAACAAATGCAATTTCATCTATATCGCATAAAATCATAGTAAAATAACTCCTTTTAGTTATATTGTAGTTAACCCCGTAAGGGGTGGGATGGGGGTCATTACTAGACCCCCATGAATGCTAGTACCCCATTATTTACACTTCTTTCTTAATCGTTGACCGTATAAAAACGCTAGTTTAAATGTACTAATCTTTTCCAATCCGTGTTCGTGTAGATTGATATTCCAGAACTTTCTTGGTTTACTGAACTGTCCATCAGTAGTCATGATGTATCCTGAAAATCGTGGCGCATGATTATCAATATTATCTATTTCTCCAAAGACCATTCTAGCTAATTCATCTGTTATAGCGCCATTTGATAAACAAATACGAACACCTAAATTATCTCGTATCGCTGTACTTAAAAGTTCTGACCTTGGTTGTTGCATACAGATACAGATATAGACACCACTAGAGCGAGAGCGAGACACAATAGACAAGACCAAATCTTGAACCCTTTTTCTCATCTTGTTATCTGTAATGCTTGAAAGCATAGCTGAATATTCTTCTATAATACATAGCTTCATCTTCATCTCTTTACCGAAATTCACAAAAGTTGCGCCAGTAATATCATCACGTGCTGACAATTTTGCAATTTCTTTTTCACGTTTCATAACTAATTCTAATAACTCTTCAAAGTATGCTAAAATCTCTTCACTGTCTGATAAAATAGTCCCAACTGGTAGAAAATTCCATGAGCTGAACTCAGATTTTACATCTAATATTGTTAAATCAACATCTTCATTGAACATAAATACTTGTGCAAGCATTGATTTTAAAAATGTTGTTTTTGAACTGTTTGTATTTCCGACTAATAAAATTTGAGGAGAACGTATGAATGAAAAGGTCAAGCCTTTTTCAACTGTTATTTCAAAATCATTAGCTGGTTTTAATTCTGTGATATGTTTAGGCTTCAGCTGTCTTGCTTTAGCTTCTACAATATCATCTAGTAAATAAATGAACTCTGTATTATCTTCACTTAACCAATAATCTAAAACAATGAGTGAACGGTTTTTACCCACTAAACACGCTGATAACATTTCCGCAAACTTTTCTAAATCGTCCGTAGTCTGGTCAGCTAATTTTTTGATTTTAACCGATATGCGCCTGCTTAGCTTTTCAAAGCACGCATGCGCTTTACTAACATCTATGAATTTGCTACCAACTTTGAGATTTGCAGTTGCTGAATCCAACAGTGCTTTGTGTGTTTGTCGTTCAATCAACCTTAGTTGATAGTATAGAGATACTGAGCCAATTTTTGATAGCTTTAAAACAAATCGAACCAGTAAAACAAGATTAACCAAAAGCAAGACAGCTATTCCAATTACTTCTAAATGAAAGCCAAGCTGTGCTTCACTTCTAAAAATCCCAATCTTTGTTCCTTTAAATAGTAGCCATCGAATAATACCACCACCAAATAGTAACCCAACTCCAAAAAATTGGAGTAGAGTTACTAGGCTTGGCAAGGTTGGCATCAGATGACCCGTATTTTTATTTAATTTATACCGAATCATAAATACCTACAAATTTCTTCCATTTCTTTTAACATCTTACGACGCATAAGTTCAAAATACATGTATGAACGAATGAAATCAGTGTAACGACCGTTTGAGTAAACCAAACTCAAATTCACGAAAGATGAAACTCGTCCTTGGACTTCAGAACGCATGTATGCTGATAAAATCTTTCGTAGTTCAATGGGCAAGTCTAAAGCTGATAAATCATCTAATTCTTTAGAAATATCTTTCATATCTATTTCCTCTCTACTTTAAACTAACTTCTTTAACATCTTCAGCCCAGACTTCGATGACATCAAAACTTTTATACTTGTATTTTCCTCTTGGATTGACCAATTGATACAAATGTCTAAACTGAATCTTATTCGCAATTTCTATCGTAGGAACAACAAGGCTAATCAACTTAACTGCGCCATCGTCTTTGGGCATTGATAAAAATACTTCATAACCAATTGATTTTTCTGAGAATACAGGGGCGTTTTTACCATTACTGTTTTTCTCAAACCCAACGATTGGGAAAAATGGTTTTGGCTCTGTAACACTTACTGCGACGCATGTAGAAATGTTGCTAAGAACTGGAGCAGTACGACGGTCATTTACAATTGAATCGCCTGATTGATTTGATTTGTTTCCGAACAAACCACTTTGTAGTAAATTTTGGTTAGCATTAACCATATTAATATTCCTCTACTAGCTTAAAGCTAGTTCTTTCTGTTAAATATTTCTTGTAAATATTTGAACGTTCTTTATTTACAAGACCAGTTTATCAAAAAATACATTGCATTTCCTTGTAAGAATTCAGGCAGGTATTTAAAAATATTTTATACAACTATTTTAATTATGTGACGTAAAACTAGCATATATAAAGGAAGAGAAATGTTGTATGATAAATCTCGTAAAATTAAAAATAAAACCGTTTGCAACATACAATATATTGTGTTATACTCTAACTATAACAAAAATGAAAGTAGGTAACTAAATGTATAGACATACTATAGAATTTTTAAAACGTGCAACAATTGATACAGTACCTGAGAAGATTAAAAATTTTAAAGCTGAACAGTTAGAGAAAGGGAAAAAATATTATTGGTATATGTTTTTACATGATGAAAGGTTTGGCGAATTAAGTAATAGTGGTGCTTACTATAGCGGAAACAAGGACACGGCTAAAGAAAAAATGAGTCGATTAATGAAAGATAGTCGAACTCATTTGTCTGAATATGTTTTAGAGTTGCTTGCTAAGAATATGAATTTAACTGTTTCAGAATTGCTTTGGGGGCATGAAGAAAACTGGAAGAAATTGCTTCCAAGTCTTTTCTATTTAATAGTTTTTGAATCTATTAGCTCATCTGATTTTAAAACAATTAGAGAGCAACAATTGAAATCGAATATGCTTGAAGCTTTGAAAGAGTCTGTCTTGTTTTCAAGTGAATTAGCTAAAAAAGAAATCGAAGCAGACCTATCTGATGGTATTGTTGCATTTGATATTTTTGATAAGAATTTATTTAAAGTTATTTCAAGACTTTATCAAAATGAAGTAGAAGAAAAATTTTACAGACTATTTAAAGAATTCTTTATTGAAAAAAAATATTATTTGAAAAAATTAGATAATAGAATAATTGATTTTGCGGAACGAGTGTATGAAGATGTTATTTTTGATAACAAACAAACAGAAGATTCGCTAGGGCTTCAGGTTTATCAGACTTCAAATTTATTTTTGAATGCGGATTATAGAGAATATAGAGCAAGCACTATACAAAAGAACTCCTTGAATGAACTAGTACTAGAAGATGGGGAAGTATTAGAACATTATTTAGAGGAAGAACAAAGAAT
The DNA here is from genome assembly GCF_041154385.1 of Streptococcus sp. SN-1. Classification (NCBI taxonomy): domain Bacteria; kingdom Bacillati; phylum Bacillota; class Bacilli; order Lactobacillales; family Streptococcaceae; genus Streptococcus; species Streptococcus sp. SN-1. The sequence continues at coordinate 1,996,054 of NZ_AP028929.1, read as the reverse complement.
GATAGTTGAACAAGTTTCAAAATTTGTAAATGGTTTAGATAAGCTTCAAAGAAAACAAGATGAACGCTTAGGCTATCGAAAGAACAACAAAAATTTATTCAAATATGGATTTAATGTTGTTCAATTTGATGAAAAATATTTTAAAGAATCAGAAGAGAAGATAGAAGAAACTATGATATCTACTGAACAAATGGCAGCAGATTTGAAAAAATTAGATATGTAAAAAACAACCGTTAAGATTTCATTCTTAGCGGTTGTTTATGTTGTTTAATAGGGTTGCTATTGCATCAATTATATCTGTTTTTTGTGGTTCTGGTATCTGTTCAAGTTGATTGATGATATTTTCAATTTCTTTGCTTTTTTCTGGAAACTCGAAATTAAAAAATGTTTTTTCATCTACTTCAAGAGCTATAAGTATTTTATTTAATGTTTGTATTTGAAAATTATATTTTTCATTTTCAATATTATGTATATGTTTAGAACCCAAACCAGCCAGTTCAGAAAGTTTTTCTTGGCTAAGTCCTTTGGTTAGTCGCAAATATCTAATTCTTTTTGCAATAAATGTTTGTAAGTTGTTTTGATTCATAGTTTTTACCTTTACCTAATATTATTTTAAAGATAAAAATTATAAATAATAAGTAGTACAAATTACACTTGTATACTATATAAGTGTTGAATATTACACTATATAATGATAAAATAGTGTAGTAAAACTATAAAAATTAGCTCATTTTATCAGCCATCAAAGGAGAAAATGATGAAGAAACTGAAACCCCTCACAACTTCAACAGCTATCGCGATTGCGTCAATTAGTGCGCCTGCATTTGCTCAGGAAGCAACTGCACCTGCTAAACCTGTTGAGTCAAATACTACTACTACCGCTGTTGCGAAACCACAAGTGAAACCACTTGAGAAAAGTGCTGTTGAAGCACCTGCTACAGTAAAACCTGCTCTTGACGCACAGAAAGCTGTTGTGAAAGAAGCTGACGCTAAAGTAGCCACTGCTGAAGCTAATGTAAAAGCAAAAGAAACTGCTCAAGCATCTGCTGAAAAAGAAGTAGCTAACGCAACTCAAGCTGTCAAAGACGCTGAAGTTGTTGCTAATCAAGCAACACCTGAAAAAGTTGCTGAAGTCAAAGATGCTCAAGCTAAGAACCTTGAAGCTCAGACTGCTAACCAAAAAGCAACTGAAGCTACAAATGCTGATCTTGCAAAAGAAAAAGAAGCTCTTTCAGCTGAACAAGCTAAAGTTGCAACTGCAAATGCTAAAGTTGCAGAAACAGCTAAAGACGTCAAAACAGCTGAACAAGCCGTTGCAAGCGCACAATCTGCCCTTGACGGTACTGGACTTGCTTCTGCTGAAAAAGACTTAAAACAAGCTCAAGCAGATGTCAAAGAAGCAACTAAATCAGTCGCAGATGCTCAAACTGCAAAAGAAAACGCATCTAAAGCAGATGCGAACCGCGCCCAAGCTATCAAATCAGCTGAAACAGACGTAAATACTAAAAATGACGCTGTCAAATTGGCTAAAGATAAACTTGCGAGCGCTACAGAACATGCTGACTCAGTTGAAAGCAAATTGCAATCAGCTCAAGCTGAACTAAAATCTGCTCAAGATAAATTAGCAAATACTGGTGTTGATACTGTCACAATCGCAGACTTGACTCAATTCAAGAAAGATAAAGCCGAAGGCGACTCAGACTTCATGACTGACTCTGGTGCCACTGTTATTGAAAATTCTTCAACAAAAATTAGTGAAGATGATAAAAACAAAATTGTTGATTTCAATAACATCACAGACGAACAAAAACAAGAACTTGCACTTTATAACTTGAAAGTTGTAAATGCTATTCGTAAAAATCTTGGTTTATCTGAGCTTGAATTGAACACTGGTTCAATGAAAGCAGCTCAAAACCAAATGGATAAATACATCGATAGAAACAAAGATATCCTAACTCATGGACATTTACCTGGTGATTACTTCGGTGAAAACGGTGGACCTATTGCTTTTGCTAAACATGGAACATCATTGACTATGTACAAAGTTAAGCAAGAAATCTACAATATTGTAATGTCACAAGCTTTCGCTGACGCTCCATCAAAATGGGGACACTCAAGCAATATTCAAAAAGCAATTTCACACCTTGGAGCATCATTTGGTATCATCGATGGTGAACTTTACAGCATTAACGTATATGGTGTATATGCTGGTTCAAAAATTGAAGAAACAAACGACACAGCATCTCTTGAAAAATCTGTTGAAACAGCTAAATCAAACCTTGCTCAAGCTGAAACTGCATCAGAAAATGCTAAACGTGCTTTGACAAAAGCTTCAACTGATTACGCAAGCGCACTCAGCTTGAAAACTGAAGCTGAAAAAGTCCTTGCTGACGCAATGGCTACACCACTTCAAGCCCAAGTTGCTGAAAACAACCTACGTTTGGCAGAAATTGCTCTTGACAATGCTAAAACTCGTGAAGCTAAAGCAAGTGAAGCAGTCGCTAACTTCTCAGCAAGTCTAACTGACAAGAAAGTTGCTCTTGAAAAAGCTCAAGACGCTCTTAAAGAAGCTCAAGCTGTTCAAAAATCTGCGTCACAAGCTCTTGCAGATGCTTCAGCTAAACTACAAACTCAAGAAGATAAAATCAACAGTTTGAAAGCACAAAGTGACAAATTGATTGCAGAAAAAGATGCTCTTGTTAAAGAAGCTAAGAAATTGGCTGAACAATTGCAAGAATATTTGGACGCACCTGCTAAACTAGCAACTGCTCAAGATATGAAAGCAAAAGCTGAAGCTAAACTTGAAACAGCAAAAGCTGAACTCAAGACTGCACAAACTGCTCTTGAAGAATTATTGTCTGCACAACGTACAGAAAAAGCTAAGTTGGCTGATTTGCAAGCAGAATACGATAAACTCGTTGACCTTGCAGAAAAAGCTCAAGAAAACGTTGTTGCCAAATTACCTGATGGAACAGTAATCGCTGTACCAAAAGTAGCACCTACTGCTCAAAATCTTCCAGAATTGAACCTTGCTGAAGTTGCTAAAGAAGACGCTAAAGATAGTGTTATCAAAACTCTTCCAAACGGAATAATCGTAGCTGTTCCAAATGTAGCTCCAACTGCTGAAGCGTTGCCTGAAGCAAATGTAGACGAATTGAAGAGATCTATTGATGGTGGGAAAGCAAATTCAGAAACATACTCAGCGCCAGCCGTTAAATCTACAGAAAACAAGAAACCGACTTATTCACGTGTTGAGCGTGCGAAATCATTACCAAACACTGGCGAAAACTCAAGTATTATCATGATGCTTCTAGGTGCTATTTTTGGAGTATTTGGACTTGTAACAGTACATAGAAAAAATTAGAATAATAAAAAATCTTCTTATTCATATAGGAAGATTTTTGTTAAAATATATTAGAAGAAATTAATAATGTGAGGATTAAAAAATGAGAACTCCTAAAAAATATAGTGATTTAATTAAGAATAAAGAAATAACAAATAAAATTATTGCAGAATGTATATATTCTGTTAATAAAAGAGCAAAAAACTATCGAGATAAAATAGAAGATTATAAGCAAGCTGGATTCTACAAATACAAAGAAAATAATATTGAAAATGCAAAAGAACAGAAACAAAAATACTATAGTATGAAAGAAGATTTATTATTAAACTTCAGACCAAAATTAATTCATAAACAGTATGTAGGGGAGAAAACACAACGTGTCTATAGTTATCAAAAAAATTTTGCAAAACTATATAATGAAAAAAGAAATGAAATAACTTGGGAAAATAGTTACTATGACTACGATAGAAATAGGGAAGTTGATTTTTTTGATTATAGCTTAGGTGAGAAAGAATATTTTTATTTCTTGTATTATGAAATTGGTGAATATAGTTTTCATTCCCCAATTACAGAAAAAAGGGCAGAAAAAAATACTCAATTAGAAATCAAAGAAATAGATGAGAATTTTAAAACCCATGGAGCTGATATAGTAGATTTACTTTCAACTCAGTTTGTTCAAAAAGTAATAGACTTATTAGATAGTGGAGATTATACAATTATAGAATAATTAAAAAAATCTTCTTATTAAATAGGAAGATTTTTTGGATTCACAAAATTAGTTGAAAAGACTGCGCTATTTAAACTAGTTTTGAGAATGACTATATTTTAGATTGTATCGATGTCTTGGTATATCTGATACAAATAGTGTAGAGGCATTATTTGAAATATATAAAGAAAAGGAACCCATCTTATAATGGAGTTCCTTTTGCTTTTTAATTGTCCGAATCAGTATTCTTATTTCAAAAAAGGTAGTGAAAAAGGTAGTGATTCGGTTGATTTTTATTGCAATGTAGTGAAATTTAAAATTTCAAGAATCGCTTAAAATCAAGGGCTCTCACATCTATTGACGTGTAGTGAATCCCTATTTCACCTCGGTGAACACAACGTGTTTGCGAAGTTTTGGTGAGTATTTCTTCAATTGAAGACGGTCTGGAGTGTTACGTTTGTTTTTAGAAGTAAGGTACAAGCGTTCACCAGATTCTTTGTGTTCAAGTGTAATATTTACGCGCATGGTATCTCCCTTCTATTATTCAGCTGATGCAGCTTTAGCGATTTTACGTCCTTTGTAGTATCCTTTAAGTGATACACGGTGAGAACGTGAGTAATCTCCAGTAGTTTCGTCAAAGTTTACAGATGGAGCTGTTACTTTGTAGTGTGTACGACGTTTGTTTTTCTTCGCTTTTGAAGTGCGACGTGCAGGTACTGCCATTTTGATTTCTCCTTTAGGTATTTATATTCGATTCAATCTACTGATTTTCATCAACCATACTAGGATAACACATTTTTTTTGTAAAGTAAAGTTACTTGACAAAAAAAGATGAAAAAATTCTCCTGTCCGACCTAGCAGACAGGAGAAGGTCTTAAATATCAATCTCAAATGGTTCATCAATGGTTTCTGATACGTATTTCCCGTCTTTCTTCCGTTGCTTGACACATTCTGTGAGGAGATATTCTATTTGTCCATTGACTGAACGAAAGTCGTCTTCTGCCCATGATGCGAGTGCAGCGTATAACTTTGTTGAGAGTCGAAGGGGGATCTGCTTTTTTTTAGCTTCAGCCATCTTTAGTAAAGACTTCCTGTGTTGACAATTGGTTGTGCATCATGATTGCCACAGAGAACGACTAGGAGATTTGAAACCATGGCAGCTTTTCGTTCTTCATCAAGCTCTACCAATTCCCCTTCATTGAGACGTTTTAGTGCCATTTCAACCATTCCTATTAATTGATGAGTCTGGGACAAAAGTCTAACCTTAAATATAAAAAGCGAACAAAACAAGTTATCTGACACTCAGAATTCTGTCTTGTTCGCTTTTTTGTCTAACCTATCGATTTTAAAAATTTATAATAAAGAATTCCTAAAACCAAAATCTTTTTGTCCCAGACTCATCAAAAGTCAATAGAAAGTTGACAAATAATCACTAAAAAGTTTCAGCCCAATAATTACTTGTAGGAAGTGAGATTATATTGTGCTGAAATACTCTTTTATTCTTATAACTTTTACACTATAATTGTAGTTAGAAAGGAAGAGAAATGTTTGATTATAGAGCACTAGTTATTTTGATGACTTTGATGGATCATTGTGAGCTATCATTATATGAATTATCTGTTAAGGTGAGCTTACCTATAAAGGAAGTCAAAGAAGGAATAGATTATTTAGTGCCTTATCTAGCTAATAAAGGGATAGTGCTGGATAAAAAACAAGGTCGCTATAGTTTATCAAATCGTACGAAGCAGTCTTTGACAGATATTATTAAGTCGGATGAATTGGTTTTACCAAAGTCGACTCGCTTAGCATTAATCTATCTTTACACTTTTTGCCGATTAGATTTTATATCGAATAATCATTACCAAGACTTTTTGAAAGTAAGTAAGAATACAACCTTATCGGATATTCAATCATTAAGAAAGATTATGTTAGATAATGATTTGGAGCTAGGGTACAGTAGAGCAAAAGGTTATACTTTACACGGTTCAGAGTGGAATAAGCACCGTTTAGCTTTTCAAATGGTTAGTGAGTTGCTGGAATCCTCCATAGGGATTTGGGGGTTGGATTATGTTTTATCCAGTTGGGGGTATTCATTAACTTATGATTTGATTGATCAGGTAGTTAAAGATTATTATGAAAAGCTACAGATAGTACCTATTGTTAATCAATTAAAAGTTTGCCTTTTCGGTTTAGTATTCATTATATGTAGGTATCAAAGAGATGTTGAAAGAGTATGTCTTTCAGAGACACTAGTATCTCCTATTATTCAAGATATAACGACTATTTTATTGGATACAGTAGTTGATTTGGGAATTATAGATACGGTATTTTCAGAGGATGATTATCGCTATATCACAGTTTTATTATCAAGTTGCTTTGAAGGTGAAGTAGATGTTGCTCCGGTTTACTTTAATCAATTAACCGAGGCTATTATAAGTAGAATGGAAGATATTTCTTTGTTACATTTTAAACAAAGAGAAGTATTGAGAGAAAATCTTCGTCGCCACCTTATACCGGCTTACTATAGATTAAAGTTCGGCTTACCTAGTTCAAATGAATATGTGTTGCATGTTAAAGAACATTATCCTGATTTATTTGAACTAGTAAAAGATTCTTTGACTCCCTTGATGGACGCTATTGACAAGCCCATACCTGATAGTGAAACAGCATATTTTGTTATCCATTTTGGAGGATATTTAAAGAAAGCAGACAATTTGCCTCAAAAATGTTATAAAGCAGCAATTATCTGTCCTAATGGAATTAGTTCTTCATTGATGATAAAAGAGAATCTATTAGCATTATTCCCTCAGATTGAGTTTATAGGAACCTCAAAGATTGATGATTTATATGCGAAAACTAGTAGTGACTATGATATGGTTTTTTCTACTATAAAGGTGGATACAGAGAAGCCAAATTATCTAGTTTCTGTTATGATGACGGAAGAACAAACAACACAGTTAGTTGAATTGGTATCAAAAGATTTCCCAGATACAGGCTATCGAGATATTGAGCTTAATCAGATAATTAGTATAGTAAGACGATATAGTATAATCACACAAGAATTAGAGTTAAAATTAGCATTAAAGAGGTATCTCTATCAAGAAATGAACAGAAAGGAAGTGTTACCATTGTTAGAAGAATTAATTACAAAAGAAACTTATCAGGTTAGTTCGGAAAAATTAGGATGGAAGGAGGCAATTCGTTTAGCAGCTAAACCGCTTTTGGATCAACATAAGATAACTGAGAACTACCCTGAGGCAATGATTCAAAAAGTAGAAGAGTTTGGGCCTTTTATTAATTTAGGGAAGGGAGTAGCAATTCCTCACGCTCGGCCAGATGAAGGTGTGAATGAAATAGGAATGTCAATGTTAGTTTTGGAAGAACCGATTTATTTATTGGATAATCCAGAACAAGAGGTAAGATTGTTGATTTGTATTGCAGCCATTGATAATGAGAGTCATTTAAAGGCTTTGTCACATTTAACAACAATTTTAAGAGATAAAAATCATGTTCAAACTTTAATATCATCAAAAAACTATGATGACATTGAAATGATAATTAAACAGGAGGATTAGATAATGTTAAAAATTGGTACAGCTTGTGGTTCAGGATTAGGTTCAAGTTTTATGGTACAGATGAATATTGAATCTGTATTGAGTGATTTGAATGTTTCAGATGTAGAAGTTGAACACTATGATTTAGGTGGAGCAGATCCAAATGCAGCTGATATTTGGATTGTTGGTCGTGATTTAGCTGATTCAGCTAGTCATCTTGGAGATGTTCGTATCTTAAATAGTATTATTGATATGGATGAACTACGAGAATTAATTACTAAACTTTGTGAAGAAAAAGGACTTATTTAGGAGGCTAGCGTCATGATGAAGTTCATATTGGATATTGTTAGTACACCAGCTATTTTAGTAGCTTTAATTGCAATCTTAGGATTAGTTCTTCAGAAGAAGAAATTACCTGATATTATTAAAGGTGGAATTAAGACTTTTGTTGGTTTCTTAGTTGTATCTGGTGGTGCAGGAATTGTACAAAATTCTTTGAATCCATTTGGTACCATGTTTGAACATGCTTTTCATTTATCTGGAGTTGTACCGAATAATGAAGCAATTGTAGCTGTAGCTTTAACAACATATGGCTCAGCTACTGCAATGATTATGTTTGCAGGTATGGTATTCAATATCTTAATTGCTCGTTTTACTCGATTCAAATATATCTTTTTAACAGGGCACCACACTCTATATATGGCGTGTATGATTGCGGTCATTTTATCAGTTGCTGGCTTTACTAGTTTGCCTCTTATCTTACTAGGAGGATTAGCACTCGGTATTATTATGAGTATTTCTCCAGCATTTGTACAAAAATATATGGTTCAATTAACTGGAAATGACAAGGTGGCTTTAGGCCATTTCAGTTCTTTGGGATATTGGTTGAGTGGTTTCACTGGTAGCCTTATCGGTGACAAATCAAAATCAACAGAGGACATTAAATTTCCAAAGAGTTTAGCTTTTTTACGTGATAGTACTGTTAGCATTACTTTATCCATGGCAATTATTTACATTATTGTAGCTATCTTTGCAGGGTCAGAGTATATAGAAAAAGAAATCAGTAGTGGTACAAGTGGTCTAGTTTATGCTTTACAATTAGCAGGTCAATTTGCAGCAGGTGTATTTGTTATTTTAGCAGGTGTTCGCCTTATTTTGGGTGAAATTGTTCCAGCCTTTAAAGGTATTTCAGAGCGTCTTGTACCTAATTCAAAACCTGCTTTGGATTGTCCGATTGTTTATACTTATGCACCTAATGCAGTCCTAATTGGATTTATCTCTAGTTTTGTTGGTGGTTTAGTAAGTATGGCAATTATGATTGCTTCAGGAACGGTTGTCATCTTACCAGGCGTTGTGCCTCATTTCTTCTGTGGAGCGACTGCAGGTGTCATTGGGAATGCATCTGGTGGTGTTCGTGGAGCCACTATTGGAGCATTTTTACAAGGTATTTTAATTAGTTTTCTTCCAGTCTTTTTAATGCCAGTTTTGGGAGGACTTGGTTTCCAAGGGTCAACTTTCTCAGATGCAGATTTTGGTCTATCAGGAATTATTTTAGGAATGTTGAATCAATTTGGCTCACAAGCAGGCATTGTTATTGGTCTTGTTCTTATTCTAGCAGTTATGTTTGGAGTATCCTTTATTAAAAAGCCATCTGCAAAGGAGGAATAAGGGATGATTTTAAGTGAAAATAGAGAAGATGAGTTAAGAAAATTTGCAACAAAAATCCGATTAAATACTCTTAGAACATTGAATCATCTTGGATTCGGCCATTATGGAGGGAGTCTGTCTATAGTAGAAGTTTTAGCAGTGCTTTATGGTGAAATAATGCCGATGACTCCAGAAATATTTGCGTCACGAGATAGAGATTATTTTGTTTTATCCAAGGGACATGCTGGACCAGCTTTGTACAGCACACTCTATTTGAATGGTTTCTTTGACAAAGAATTCTTACATTCTTTAAATACAAATGGAACCAAATTACCGTCTCATCCTGATAGAAATCTAACGCCGGGCATAGATATGACAACTGGCTCTTTAGGACAGGGAATTAGTGTTGCAACCGGACTTGCATATGGTCAGAGAATAAGAAAGAGTCCCTTTTATACTTATGCTATTGTTGGAGATGGTGAGTTAAATGAGGGACAATGTTGGGAGGCTATACAGTTTGCTTCTCATCAACAGTTATCCAATTTAATTGTATTTGTTGACGATAACAAAAAACAATTAGATGGTTTTACAAAGGATATTTGTAATCCAGGTGATTTTGTGGAAAAATTCTCAGCATTTGGATTTGAATCCATTAGAGTCAATGGTTCAGACATTAGAGAAATTTATGAAGGGATTGTCCAATTAAAACAGTCAAATAATCCATCACCTAAGTGTATTGTATTAGATACTATTAAAGGTCAAGGGGTTCGAGAGCTGGAAGAAATGAAATCCAATCATCATCTTCGCCCTACTGTAGAGGAGAGACAAATGTTAACTTCAGTTGTAGAAAGATTAAGTCAGGAATTGGAGGAAACAGAATGGTAAGAAGTACGAAAGAATTACGGCATGTATATAGAGATTTCCTTCTAGAGGCTAATCAAAGTTATTCTGACATAGTAGTTTTAGAAGCAGATTTGTCAAGTTCGATGGCTACTAATAATCTTGAAAAGGACTTTGCAGACCGTTATGTGAATGTTGGAATTATGGAAGCAGAAATGGTCGGGCTTGCAGCAGGGTTGTCTATTCAGGGGTTTAGACCTTATCTTCATACATTTGGCCCTTTTGCCTCACGAAGAGTCTTTGATCAATTATTTATTTCTCTTGGGTACGCACAATTGGATGCCACTGTGATTGGATCAGATGCAGGAGTAACTGCAGAGATGAATGGTGGGACACATATGCCATTTGAAGAAATTGGATTGTTACGTTTAATTCCTAAATCAATTATTTTCGAAGCAACTGATGATATCCAATTTCATGAAATCTTGAACCAGACATTAGACTTAAAAGGACTAAAATATATTCGAACAATTAGAAAAGCTCCAGAGGCTGTGTATCAAGGTGGAGAAGATTTTTCTAAAGGCTACATTGAGTTAAGACACGGTGAAGATGTTGTAATCGTTGCTTCTGGTATAATGGTTGCTCCAAGTATTCGAGTTGCGGATGAACTGTCTAAATTAGGTTATTCAGTAGGTGTGATAGATTTATTTAGAATCAAACCGATACCAGAACAGATAAAAACAATGTTAAGCGGAAAGACTATATTTACTGTAGAAAACCACAATCAGATAGGTGGAATTGGTAGTGCTTTATGTGAATTATTCTCTGATGATGGAATAACAAAAATTCATCGGATGGGTGTTCAAGAAAGATTCGGTCAAGTAGGGAAAATGGATTATCTTCTTAATGAGTATGGTTTGAGTGAATCGAATATAAAAGAGAAAGTTTTAGCGTTTTATAATGCAAGATAGATGTTAAATACACTTATCTGAAAGAACTTCTGTAAAAATTACATTACGTTATTTAAAGCGAGCGGATTAAAAGCATATTCTGGTAATCAGAAAGTGCCCTGATCCGCTTTGTTGTTTTTAATTTAAAATGTTTATATGTGTATAGAATTTTCTGAAAATTCAAGAATTTTCTTCTGTTCATTGCTTTTAAAATGTGCTATAATAGTAAAAACTGAAATGGGAGGGAACAAATGACTGAATTAGATAAACGTCACCGCAGTAGCATTTATGACAGCATGGTAAAATCGCCAAACCGTGCTATGCTTCGTGCGACTGGTATGACAGATAAGGACTTTGAAACACCGATTGTGGGAGTGATTTCGACTTGGGCGGAAAATACACCGTGTAACATTCACTTGCATGATTTCGGGAAATTGGCCAAAGAAGGTGTTAAATCGGCAGGTGCTTGGCCTGTGCAGTTTGGGACTATCACTGTAGCGGACGGGATTGCCATGGGAACGCCTGGTATGCGTTTTTCTTTGACATCTCGTGACATCATTGCGGACTCAATCGAGGCAGCTATGGGTGGCCACAACGTGGATGCCTTCGTCGCTATCGGTGGCTGTGACAAGAACATGCCTGGATCCATGATTGCTATTGCCAATATGGATATTCCGGCTATTTTCGCCTATGGTGGAACCATTGCACCGGGAAATCTTGATGGCAAAGACATCGACTTGGTTTCTGTTTTTGAAGGTATCGGAAAATGGAATCACGGTGACATGACGGCTGAGGATGTGAAACGTCTTGAATGTAATGCCTGCCCTGGCCCTGGTGGCTGTGGTGGTATGTACACAGCTAATACCATGGCGACTGCTATCGAAGTTCTCGGTATGAGTTTGCCAGGGTCTTCCTCTCACCCAGCTGAATCAGCTGATAAGAAAGAAGACATCGAAGCAGCAGGACGTGCTGTTGTTAAGATGCTGGAGCTTGGTCTCAAACCGTCAGATATCTTGACTCGTGAAGCCTTTGAAGATGCCATCACTGTGACGATGGCTCTCGGTGGTTCTACCAATGCCACTCTTCACTTGCTTGCCATTGCCCATGCTGCCAATGTTGACTTGTCACTTGAGGACTTCAATACGATTCAAGAGCGTGTGCCTCACTTGGCCGATTTGAAACCATCTGGTCAGTATGTCTTCCAAGACCTCTACGAAGTCGGTGGTGTGCCTGCGGTTATGAGATATCTCTTGGCAAATGGATTCCTTCATGGAGACCGCATCACATGTACTGGTAAGACTGTCGCTGAGAACTTGGCTGACTTTGCAGACCTCACACCGGGTCAAAAAGTCATTATGCCACTTGAAAATCCAAAACGTGCAGATGGTCCGCTTATCATCTTGAACGGGAACCTTGCCCCTGACGGTGCTGTTGCCAAGGTATCAGGTGTTAAAGTGCGTCGTCACGTTGGACCAGCTAAGGTCTTTGACTCAGAAGAAGATGCGATTCAGGCTGTTCTGACAGATGAAATCGTTGATGGCGATGTAGTTGTTGTTCGTTTCGTTGGGCCTAAGGGTGGTCCTGGTATGCCTGAGATGCTGTCACTTTCATCAATGATTGTTGGTAAAGGTCAAGGAGACAAGGTTGCCCTCTTGACAGATGGTCGTTTCTCTGGTGGTACTTATGGTCTGGTTGTTGGACATATCGCCCCTGAAGCTCAGGATGGTGGACCAATTGCCTACCTTCGTACAGGTGATATCGTTACGGTTGACCAAGATACCAAAGAAATTTCCATGGCCGTATCTGAAGAAGAACTTGAAAAACGTAAGGCAGAAACAACCTTGCCACCACTTTACAGTCGTGGTGTCCTCGGTAAATACGCTCATATCGTATCATCTGCTTCACGCGGAGCCGTGACAGACTTCTGGAATATGGACAAGTCAGGTAAAAAATAAACTCATACTCTTTGAAAATCTCTTCAAACCACGTCAACGTCGCCTTGCTGTATATATGTTACTGACTTCGTCAGTTCTATTTACAACCTCAAAGCAGTGCTTTGAGCAACCTGCGGCTAGTTTCCTAGTTTGTTCTTTGATTTTCATTGAGTATCAAAAAGCAAGCCAACTTCGGCTTGCTTTTTTTCATCTTTAAAAGTTATTGATCTGCTTAACGAGGTGGCAGTCCAAGGGCAATGCGGCCGTAGCGACTGATTCGTGTGATTTTCCAAGCAGGCGACCAGGTAACTTCAACCTTGACATCTTCGATACCCTCGATTTGTTTCAGACCTGCCACGATTTCGATAGGCAGGCTTTCGGCACAATCACAGGCAGTGTCGGTGAAGGTCATGACAATCTTGCAGAGACCTGTCTCATCCAGATTGATTTCATAAATCAGTCCTAGATTGTAAACATCCAATTCCACATCTGTATCAAAAACCTTCTCTAGTTTTTCGATAATTTGGTCTTGCAAGGCCAAAGCACTGTCATTGATTTTGATATCCTCTCTCATTACAGTCCCTCCACGTGATAAATATCCTCTATTTTCTCATAATTCTGACAATTTGGCAAGTTTTTGATGAATTTTCTGAAAAATATGATAAAATGAAGAAAATACTGAATCAAGGGGAAGCCTATGGAGCAGATTGGAAAAGTCTTTAGACAATTACGAGAGTCAAGAAATATCTCGCTGAGACAAGCAACTGGGGGACAATTTTCGCCGTCTATGTTATCTCGCTTTGAAACAGGTCAGAGTGAGCTTTCGGTGGAAAAGTTTTTATTTGCCCTAGAAAATATATCTGCTAGTGTAGAGGAAATTCTCTTTCTGGCGAGAGGTTTTCAGTATGATACAGATTCTGAGTTGAGAAAAGAAATCATAGCTGTCTTGGATCCAAAGAATATAGCTCCGCTTGAGGACTTGTATCGCAGGGAGTATCAAAAGCATGCCCATTCTCAAAATAAACAGAAACATATCCTAAATGCCATTCTTATCAAGTCTTACATGAAGAGCATGGACGAAAGGGTAGAGTTAACGGCAGAGGAGGGGAAAGTCCTTCATGATTATTTGTTTTCTACCGAAATCTGGGGAATCTATGAACTCAATTTATTTTCAGTCAGTTCACCATTTCTATCTGTTTCTCTTTTCACTAGGTATGTTAGAGAGATGGTACGAAAATCTGATTTTCTAATGGAAATGTCTGGCAATCGAAACCTTTTTCACACTATGCTATTGAATGGTTTTTTAGCCAGCATTGAGTGTGAAGAATTTACCAATGCCTCTTATTTTAAACGTGTTATCGAAGAGCATTTCTACAATGAAAATGAAACCTATTTCCGAATTGTCTATTTGTGGGCGGAAGGTCTCCTTGATAGCAAGCAAGGTAGAGTCAAGGAAGGCCAGAAAAAGATGGAGGATGCTGTCCGTATTTTTGAGATGCTTGGCTGTAACAAATCTGCCGAATACTATAGAAAAACGACCGATTGTTGAATATCTGCAAACCAAGAAAAAAATTTGAAATTTGAAGCGATAGAACTGTTGGGCTCTCTCGTGTCACTGGAGAAATTCTATCGTTTCTTTTTACTCATTTTTTTGTTGCATATATTCAAAAGTTTTCCTCTAAAATTTCTAAGTGCTATACTGTAGTCATACTTCATATAGAACTTATACTCTTCGAAAATCAAATTCAAACCACGTCAGCTTCACCTTGCCGTACTCAAGTACAGCCTTCGGCTAGCTTCCTAGTTTGCTCTTTGATTTTCATTGAGTATTTGAACAAGAAGGGAGATTACCTATGAAACTATTGTTTAGAAATCAAGCTTATCGACTCTTGACTTTGTCACGCTTCTTCAATGCTTTTGGTGCTTCAATTTTTAACCTGGTATTTATCGTCTATGCATCGACCTTGCCACAAGCCTCCTTTGCTGTTGCTATGGCGAATATTGTCATGCTTCTTCCTACTCTCTTTACAGTTTTTGTAGGGATTCGAGCAGATTATACGAGGGACAAGGTCAAATGGATGGTCTATAGCGGTTTGTTTCAGGCGGTTTTATTTTTTCTGGCAGCCCTAGTTGTTCAGCAAGCTACTCTATTTGCCTTTTCTACTCTGTGTTTGATCAATGTCATTAGTGATGTCATCAGTGATTTTGCCGGTGGTTTGCGCATGCCTCTTATTAAGGAAAAAGTAGCTGAAGATGATCTGATGGAGGCTTATTCTTTTTCACAGTTCATCACCTATATTTCAGCTATTGGTGGTCAAGCTTTCGGGGTCTGGCTCTTAGGTCTATCAGTCAACAATTTTTCTCTCGTTGCGGGAATCAATGCCTGTTTCTTCCTCGTATCAGCCTCTGTTCTCTTTTTAGGAAAAAGCAAATTGAGACTGTCAATGTCATCTGCTGATGGTGAATTACATAAAAATGAGAAGCTTTCTATCAAAGATCAATTTCTAACGATTTATAGAAATTTACGTCTCGTTTTTCTTAAAGGTGGACAGAAAAACTTTGGTTTTATGCTCTTTGCTGTCTTGCTTATCAATGCCTTGGGTGGCGCTTTGGGTGGAATTTATAATATCTTCTTTTTGAGCCATTCTCTCTTGAATTTTTCTTACACAGAGGCACTATTTATCAGTCAATTCGGTGCTTTGTTAGCAGTCATCATCAGTAGTCTTACGGGAAATGATTATTTTGGGAAACAGTCCTTGCCTAGATTGATGATGTGGGTTACCGTAGGACTCAGTCTAATTGGTCTGGCTAATTTATTCAATCAAGTCGTACTTGGTTTGCTATTTCTCTTTTCAACTCTATATGTGTCTGGTAAAGTTCAACCAAAGATTAGTGCCATGCTCATGAAAAATCTAGCTCCAGAGGTTTTAGCTCGTACCAGTAATTTTTTAGGTCTCTTGTTTACCTTATCCATACCTGTGGGAACAGCCTGTTTTTCACTTGTAGCTGTATGGAATATACAGTTGACTTGGATGCTATTTGTTGGTCTTTCCTTCCTGGCTATTCTTTTGACAATCCTTAATCTCAAAAATGATATCTAATACTCTTCGAAAATCAAATTCAAACCATGTCAACGTCGCCTTGCCGTACTCAAGTACAGCCTGCGGCTAGTTTCCTAGTTTGCTCTTTGATTTTCATTGAGTATAAATCCTAATTTTTTCTTACTGTTTTAATCCCTCTATTTATGGTAAAATAAGACTATTAAGTTTAAAGAGGATTCCCTATGAAATTACAAAAACCAAAAGGAACGCAGGATATTTTACCTGCTGAATCTGCCAAATGGCAGTACGTTGAGGGCTTTGCCCGTGAGATTTTCAAGCGCTATAACTATGCAGAAGTGCGCACGCCTATTTTTGAGCACTACGAGGTCATCAGCCGCTCTGTCGGAGATACAACGGATATCGTAACCAAGGAAATGTACGATTTCTATGATAAGGGTGACCGCCATATCACCCTCCGTCCAGAAGGAACTGCTCCCGTTGTTCGTTCCTATGTGGAAAATAAACTCTTCGCGCCAGAAGTGCAAAAGCCAAGCAAGTTCTACTACATGGGCCCAATGTTCCGTTATGAGCGTCCGCAGGCAGGGCGTTTGCGCCAGTTCCACCAGATTGGGGTTGAGTGTTTTGGCTCTAGCAATCCAGCTACCGATGTGGAAACCATCGCGATGGCAGCCCATTTCTTGAAAGAAATCGGCATCCAAGGTGTCAAATTGCACCTCAACACTCTTGGAAATCCTGAGAGCCGTGCGGCCTACCGCCAAGCTTTGATTGACTATTTGACACCGCTCAAGGAGATCTTGTCTAAGGATAGCCAACGTCGTTTGGAGGAAAATCCTCTCCGTGTCTTGGACTCTAAGGAAAAAGAAGACAAGGTGGCAGTAGAGAATGCACCGTCTATCTTGGACTTCCTTGATGAAGAAAGCCAAGCCCACTTTGATGCTGTGCGTCAGATGTTGGAAAATCTTGGAGTAGACTATATCATCGATACCAATATGGTGCGTGGTCTGGACTACTACAACCACACCATTTTCGAGTTTATCACTGAGATTGAGAGCAATGACCTGACAGTTTGTGCGGGTGGCCGTTACGATGGTTTGGTTTCTTACTTTGGAGGCCCTGAAACTGCTGGATTTGGTTTTGGACTTGGTGTAGAGCGCCTGCTTCTCATTCTTGAAAAGCAAGGTGTGGCCCTCCCTATCGAAAACGCCCTAGATGTCTATATCGCAGTCTTGGGAGAAGGAGCAAATGTCAAAGCCTTGGAGTTGGTACAAGCCCTTCGCCAACAAGGATTCAAAGCAGAGCGTGATTACCTCAACCGTAAACTCAAAGCTCAGTTTAAGTCAGCCGATGTCTTTGCGGCTAAGACCCTCATCACCCTAGGAGAGAGCGAAGTCGAAAGCGGACAAGTAACGGTTAAGAACAACCAAACCCGAGAAGAAGTGCAAGTGTCGCTTGAGACAATCAGCCAAAATTTCTCAAAAATCTTTGAAAAACTAGGATTTTAATAACAGAAAAACTGGTCAGAAAACTACTCTGACCTTTTTCTTTTGCAAAATGACAAAAATCATAAACTTTTTGACAAATATACTTGTCAAAAAGAAAAAGATGTGTTACAATGTAAGCAAGTTAAGAGAAAAGGAGAAAGGAATGCTTAAAAATCGTCTAAAAGAGCTTCGGGCTCGCGATGGTCTGAATCAAACCGACCTAGCCAAGCTAGCTGGGGTTTCCAGACAGACCATTAGCCTACTAGAACGGGATGAGTACACCCCATCCATTATCATTGCCCTGAAAATATCTCAAATTTTCAACGAAACAGTCGAATCGGTATTTCGCTTGGAGGAGGACGAGTGATGAACAAGTTTAAAGTGATTTATTACATGAGTGTTCTTGCCCTCATTGTGAATGCTTTCGCTATGATTGGAACATTACTGGGGTGGTTCTATTTTGTTGAAAGTAAGTATTTGTTTTGGCTTAATTTAGCCCTCGTGTCCATTTTCAATCGGTTGAAGAAAAAGGAGAAAAATGATGAGCAAGTATAAAGTGATTTATTATGTAGTTGCCATAGCTCTATTAGTCAGCGTATTTCTACTGATTGGGATAGACTTAGGCTGGTTTAGTCCCTATCAAAGTAACAAATTTGTTTGGGCCTATTTTGCCCTCATACCAGTAATTGAATGGATTGAAAAGAAATCAAAAAATCTAGCAAGTGAAAAAGGAGAATGAATATGAAAGAGTTTTTAGCAGGTTTTCAAGTAGATACTGAGAACAAAGAACTTGCAGGTGTCTGTGCAGGTTTAGGAAATTATCTTAATATCAAGACTAACGTCATCCGTTTAGTAGCAATTTTGCTGTTTCTTTCGTCAACAGAGTTTGGGATTTTAACAGTCATCCTATATGCTTATCTAGCAGGCTGGCTTGGGAGAGATCCTTTAGGAGAAGGGGCGAAAAAAGCAAGAAACCAAGCTATTCTCTTGTTTGCTGTTTGTTTGATTTTAGTATCACTTGGAACAGAGGGCTTGACAGCTATTTATGAATCAGGTAAAGTGTTTGGTCGGTGGTTAGTTGGATTGGTTTAATATAGAAGGAGAATGAATATGAAAAAGAAACGTGGATTGTTATTATTTTTAATGTCTATTGTCTTGGGATTTTTTTTGGCCATGTTTGTAGGGACGTTTAAGGCACTTGCTGAATCCCACGGAATTATGTTAGATGTAAAAGTCTTGATACCATGGATATCAGCTATTTGTTTAGTGTTAGGTTTCATTAGCATTCTTTTGACATTCAATTTCTTAAAGAAAAGCAGAAAATTTCATTCCTTGTATCAAGAGGAAATGGATGATGATCTGAATGAAACCTATTATGTGCAAATGTATCGGAATCTCGAGTTTGGAACCATTGCTTTTAATATTGCAAGCGTAGCGATTTTATTGGCTCTTTTCATCTCAGGTAGTGAAGTGATTGTACCAAATAGAAGCAATCTAACCTTATCTCTTTCTTTTTTGGGATTAGTGCTGATTTTCAGTGTTCAAAAATATCTTTTTAAGACCATTGCGATTGTTCGTCAGTTTGATTTGGCATTTTTCTCAACACCAAAGGATGTCTTAGAGTATGTAAATTCTTATGATGAAGGGGAGCGACAAGCTAATTTAGAACAGAGTTTTCGGATTTTATTCCAATTAAATCAGTATGTCTTACCAATCTTGTATATTTTTCTTTTTTTCATTTCTGTCTTGACAGGAGAGATTCAGTTACTAGCCTTCTTGCTTGTAGGAGCAATCCATATTTATATCAATGTGATGCAGTTACCTATGGTAAAACGTTATTTCAAATAAAGGAGTTTCTATGATTCGTGTTGAAAATGTAAGCAAAAGTTTTGGGAGCAAAAAAGCTCTTCATCAGATTTCTTTTGAGATTAAGGAGGGTGAAATCTTTGGTTTTCTTGGTCCTTCTGGCTCAGGTAAAACAACCATGATCAATGTCTTGACAGGTCAGTTGGCTGCAGATCAAGGTAACACAGTTTTGTTAGGTAAGAATTCTCAAGATTTAACCTCAAATGATTTGGAACAAATTGGTATTGTGAGTGATGGCAGTGGTTTTTATGAAAAGATGAGTCTTTATAAAAATCTTCTCATCTATGCTAAGTTATATGGTCTCAAGTCAGATAGAGTAAATCAGGTGCTCCAACAGGTTGGATTGGCAGATGCTAAAGATATTATCGCAGAAAAACTATCTACAGGAATGAAACAACGAATGTTCTTGGCTCGTGCCCTTCTGAATGCTCCTAAGATTCTCTTCCTAGATGAGCCAACCAGTGGCTTAGACCCTACAACATCTAAGATGATTCATACCCTACTTCAAGAATTAAAGCAGGCGGGGACAACTATCTTTCTGACAACGCATGATATGAATGAAGCAACTCTGCTTTGTGATCGCTTATCTCTTTTAAATAAGGGGAACTTAATAGAGTATGGAAGTCCGCAAGATATCATCCAGAAGTACCATGTGGATAAGAAAGTACGTATGGTTTATAATGATGGACGAGAACAGATAGTTCCATTTGAAGAATTGCCACATTTAGACACGACAGATTTGATGATGGTTCATTCTTGTGAGCCGACACTAGAAGAAATCTTTATTAGATTGACAGGAGAAAAGTTAGATGTTTAGAAAATTAAATGCCCTACTATGGTTAAGAATACAAGTTATTATTAGTAATTCAACTTTATTGGCGAGTCTATTGATGCCTTTTGGTATTGCTGTTTTATATAATGAATTTTCAAATAAGAATGGACAATTGAGCCTATTTTTATTATCTGCTAGCTTGACGATGGTCTTGAGCATGGGAAGTGGTTATATGGTATCGATTATGATGGCAGAAGATAAGGAAAAACGAAATCTTAAATCACTCATTCTAAGTGGTGTGACAGCAACAGAATATACTTTCAGTATGCTTGTTCTCCCTATTCTGATAATGTTACTTGCTATGATTGTACTTCCCATCTATCTTAGAGTAGATGTATCTGGTTATTTATTTGCTTACGTTATCTATTTGCTCCTAGCAACTATTAGTATTATTTTTCTCAACCTTCTAATCGGTGCGGTGTCAGATACTCAATCTAAAGCGCAAGTTTATAGTATCTTCCCTATGTTAATTGTCTCTTTTTTACCTATGATTGCTCTTCAAAATGATACGGCTCAGAAAGTGTTAGATTACTCTTTTGTTGGTCCAATTGTAAATCTTTTAAATAAAAAAGGTGGGGAAATATCTTTTTCTAATATTGGTATGTTACTTGCTTGGGTACTTGTATTAGGAATAGCAAACCTCTTTGTATTGAAAAACAGCTATAAAGCAAGATAGGAGACCTTTATGAAATTACTTAAAAACCTCGGCTGGTTTCTTCTAGCTGTTCTATCCTTTTTCTTTGGCTATGGTCTGGTTCAGAGTATGGCTCTGTCAGCTCTTGGACTAGGGGCTTCGATATATGGAGTTTTACCACTTTATATCGCCCTGTCAGGGGCCTATGTTTATGGAGTTTACAGATGGTATCAGACAGAAAAGGTTAGCATCCAGACAACAGCTTTTAATCGTCATATCTGGTTGCCTACTCTGGTTTTGCTAGTGGCTATTACAGCCCAGTTCTTTTTACCAGAAGATCCGTCGGTCAGTCAACAAATCGTATCTCAACTGACAGTGGAACAGCCTGCATTTGGTTTCTTTATGGTGGTGGTCTTTGCTCCTTTGACGGAAGAACTTATCTTTAGAGGGATGTTGGCACGCTATCTCTTTCCTAAGCAGGACAAGAGCAAACAGGTTCTGTTTCTTCTGGTATCTAGTGTTCTGTTTGCCTTGATTCATTTCCCAGGTGATGTGCAACAATTTTTAGTTTATACTAGTCTTGGTTTTAGCTTGGGCTTGGCTTATATTAGCAGAAAAGGTCTGGTCTACAGTATTTCTCTCCACGCTTTGAATAATTTAGTCAGCTTTTTGATGATTCTCATGCTATAATAGAGTCAGGAGGTCATATGAAACGAGTAATTTTATTAGCAGTGATTCAAGCAGTTGTTCTATTTTTCATCATTGGAGCGCTAGCTTATGCCTTTAAGGGCGATTTCTTCTACAACTATCTAGCAGTCGTCTTTGCCCCTATTGCAGGTGTCTTGCGCTTTGGGACAGCTTATACAACGGAAATTGTCTTGCCTCGAAAGGCAGCTGAAATCGCTGAAAAGCACAAAGCAGGCAAAAATTCAAAATAAAAGAGTCCGGTGAACTTCATCGGATTTTTGTATGGGCGTCAATTTTTAGAGTCTTCACTTGATTTTTAAAGACTGGCAAACTTTTCTGATGATTTTCATGAAGAGCCTGCGCTTTTATGGTAAAATAGTAACAGAATAAAAGAGGAGAGAAAACATGAAACGTAGTATGTATGCTGGTCGTGTTCGTGAGGAACACATCGGACAAGAAATGACTTTGAAAGGATGGGTTGGCCGTCGTCGTGACCTTGGTGGTTTGATCTTTATCGACCTTCGTGACCGTGAAGGAATCATGCAGTTGGTTATCAATCCTGAAAAAGTCTCTGCAGAGGTCATGGCAACAGCTGAAAGCCTTCGTAGCGAATTTGTTATCGAGGTGACTGGTCAGGTCGCTGCGCGTGAGCAAGCCAATGATAAGTTGCCAACTGGTGCAGTTGAGTTAAACGTGACAGCTCTGACAGTGCTTAATACAGCTAAGACAACCCCATTTGAGATTAAGGATGGCATTGAGGCTAATGACGATACACGTTTACGTTACCGTTACCTTGACCTTCGTCGTCCAGAAATGTTGGAAAATCTTAAACTTCGTGCTAAGGTGACCCACTCTATCCGCAACTACTTGGATGAGTTGGAGTTTATCGACGTGGAGACACCATTCCTTTCTAAGTCAACGCCTGAAGGGGCGCGTGACTACTTGGTACCGTCTCGTGTTAATAAAGGGCATTTTTACGCGCTTCCTCAAAGTCCACAAATCACGAAACAGCTCTTGATGAATGCTGGTTTTGATCGTTACTACCAAATCGTCAAATGTTTCCGTGATGAGGACTTGCGTGGTGACCGCCAGCCTGAGTTCACTCAGGTCGACTTGGAAACGTCTTTCCTTACTGAGCAAGAAATCCAAGATATCACAGAAGGCTTGATTGCGCGTGTCATGAAGGAAACAAAAGGCATTGAAGTAACTCTGCCTTTCCCACGTATGAAGTATGATGACGCTATGGCTCTTTACGGTTCTGACAAGCCTGATACTCGTTTTGACATGTTACTTCAGGACTTGACAGAAGTGGTCAAAGGTGTAGACTTTAAAGTCTTTTCAGAAGCACCTGCTGTAAAAGCAATTGTGGTCAAAGGAGCTGCGGACAACTATTCACGTAAAGACATCGACAAGATGACCGAAGTAGCCAAACAGTACGGTGCCAAAGGTCTTGCTTGGGTCAAGGTGGTTGATGGAGAATTAAACGGACCAGTTGCCAAGTTCTTGACTAGCATCCAAGCAGAATTGACAACAGCGCTTGCTCTTGAAGATAAGGACTTGGTTCTCTTTGTGGCGGATACGCTTGAAGTGGCTAATGCAACGCTTGGTGCCCTTCGTGGACGTATTGCCAAAGAGCTTGGTTTGATTGATAATGATAAATTCAACTTCCTTTGGGTGGTTGACTGGCCAATGTTTGAATGGTCTGAAGAAGAAGGTCGTTACATGAGCGCCCACCATCCATTTACTCTACCACAGGAAGAGACTGCTCACGAATTAGAAGGTGATTTGGCGAAGGTTCGTGCCATTGCTTACGATATTGTCTTGAACGGTTATGAACTTGGTGGTGGTAGCCTTCGTATCAACCAAAAAGACCTTCAAGAACGTATGTTCAAGGCTCTTGGTTTCTCAGCCGAAGAAGCAAATGACCAGTTTGGTTTCCTTCTTGAAGCCATGGACTATGGTTTCCCACCACACGGTGGCTTGGCTATCGGGCTTGACCGATTTGTCATGCTCTTAGCAGGAGAAGAAAATATCCGTGAAGTCATTGCCTTTCCTAAGAACAACAAGGCAACTGATCCAATGACACAAGCTCCTTCAACAGTAGCTCTCAAACAACTAGAGGAACTCAGCTTACAAGTAGAAGAAGATGAAACAAGCAAAACGAATTAAGCGGTGGCGCTATTATCTGCGCCGCTTTGCTCATCAGATAAAAATTTTACGTGTCTTACAAAGCATCTCTCGTGAAAAATACGATGAGAAGATTTCGGCTTCTCTGGTCTATGGTTTTTTATCAGCAGTAGCGGTCAATTTCTTTTTCCAACCAGGTCATGTGTATTCGAGTGGTGCGACAGGTCTGGCACAGATTATCTCTGCCTTGAGTAATCACTGGTTTGGTTTTCATATTCCGATTTCGCTGACCTTTTACGCCATTAATTTTCCTTTGATGGTCTTGGCTTGGTATCAGATTGGCCATAAGTTTACGATCTTTACCTTTATTACGGTTTCCATGAGTTCCTTCTTTATCCAGTTTGTCCCTGTGGCAACCTTGACGGAGGATCCCATTATCAATGCCCTTTTTGGGGGTGTTGTCATGGGCTTGGGGATTGGTTTTGCTCTTCGAAACAATATCTCCAGTGGTGGGACGGATATCGTCAGCCTAACTATTCGCAAGAAAACAGGTAAGAACGTCGGTAGTATTTCTTTCTTGGTAAATGGAACCATCATGCTGATAGCAGGCTTGACCTTTGGTTGGAAATACGCTCTCTACTCTATGATTACCATCTTTGTCTCTAGCCGTGTGACAGACGCTGTCTTTACCAAGCAAAAGCGTATGCAGGCCATGATTGTGACCAATCATCCAGACAAGGTAATTGAAAAAATCCATAAAAAATTGCACCGCGGAGCAACCATGATCCACGATGCAGAAGGAACCTATAATCACGAAAGAAAGGCAGTTTTAATCACTGTCATTACACGTGCAGAGTTTAATGAATTTAAACAGATTATGAAACAGGTGGACCCAGGTGCCTTTGTCTCTGTATCTGAGAATGTTCATATTTTGGGACGATTCGTTGAAACAGAAAATTAGTAACTAAAAAACCAGCGCGAGCTGGTTTTTATTTTTCGATAATTTTGTGGGCAATTAACTGACGGTAACAAATTTGCTTATTGCTTTTAGCATCGCTGATAATCTGGAGGATAGTTTCAAAGGAAACACGACCAAGCTCCAAACTATTGATATCGACATAGGCCGCCAAGTTGAGCTTGGGATTGACTGAGTCGAAGCTGAGGACAGGGACATCCAGTTGGTGTTTTGCGATGTAATCACAGACCCCTGCAGCAAGGAGACTATCAATGGTAATAATAGCGTCAATATTTGGATCGTATTTGAAGAGAAGTCTACTAAAGCGATAACCATTATCTTCAAGAAATTCAGTAGCAAAGTAAGTCAGATTAGTATCGAGAGGAAGTTGGTGTTGTTTTAGAGCTAGCTCGTAACCTGTCAGACGGTCTTGTGTTACGAAGAGTCGCTTAGTCCCTCCGATAAAGGCAATTCGCTTGCATCCTTTTTTGATGAAATACTCTGTCGCATCAAAACCAGCTTGGACATTGTCATTATCGACAAGTGGAATGAAGGGAGATAGAGACTTACCTAAGATAAGGAAAGGGAATTGCTCGTCTGCTACTAACTTAACCAAAGGGTCCTCTTCTTGGGCATAGAGGAAAATCAAACCATCTACACGCTTACCATAGACCATCTGAGAAATAGCTTTAAGGCGCTCTTTTTCATCTTTACCTGTTGCAATCTGAATGGCATAGTGGTTTTCAGAAGCGACTTGGGCGATACCACGGAGGACAGATGGGAAGAAAGGATTTTGATAGAAGGCGTCTGAGTCGTCAGGAAGCACCAAGCCGATAACTTGGGTATAACTGCTTACCAAGCTACGAGCGTTGAGGTTGGGATGGTAATTGAGCTCCTTCATAGCCTTGCGAACGCGTTTTTTTGTTTCGTCGCTAATGGTTGATTTGTTTTGAATAACACGGGTTACGGTTGAAGGTGAAACACCAGCAGCCTTGGCCACATCTTTAATCGTAACGGGCATAAAAATCTCCTATTTATAGTAATCTGGATCACGGAAATGTGTTTTATAAAAAATAGTGACCAGATACAGAACAAAAAGAATGTTTTGTACAGTGATGAGGTTTGACATATTTTGGCCAAAGAGTCCCAAAATAAGCGTAATCAGAGTTGGTAATCCTAAACAGTTCAAGATAAAATGGTAGCACTCTTTAAAGGTCCTAAATGAAAAGAGGCGTGATTTCTTAGTGATATAAAGGAGAAGACTCGCTCCTAGAGAGACAATAAAGAAATTCAAACCAAAGAGGAAGCTCGCACCGAGAACTAGGAAGAGACTGATATAGACACGATTTTGCTGATACCAGTCTTTAGAAATGGCTTGGGTCAAGCTGTCTTTACTTTTGAAACTCTCAGTCTCAATCGCTCGGTAAGAGATACGGGTCAGCTCTTTACTTTCCTTGCTGATGACGAGCTCATTCGTATCGAAATGCAGTTGCAAGTCCTTAGGTAATTCCTTACTTTGACTTGGACCGATCACGATAGAAGGCTCTTGACTAGCTGTTCCAGTATAAGTTAATTTGCCATCAACAATTGTAGCGTGTTCAGAGAGATCTTGTACAACCTTATCTGTCAATGGTTCATAGACATTATCGATAAAGGTTTCTAGCGGATAAGTCTCCTGCGAGCTGTTTTGGATGGCAATAGGTACCATAGATAAGCTGATAAGGAAGATACTGGTAAAGAGAAGTTGGAACCAGTTGAGTCCGAAACGTTTGGACAGGGGCTTACGAAATCCCCAAATACTTGAAAAATAGGAAAATGGATATGGAAGCATAGGTATCTTTCTAAAAGGTGTTTTCTATATGAGTATTATTATATAGAGAAATGCTCTTTATTTCAAGTCTAGGAGAAAAATTGCTTGTTGCAAGAATATTATTTACAGTAGCAATCGCTAATACTCAATGAAAATCAAAGAGCAAACTAGGAAGCTAGCCGCAGGTTGCTCAAAACACTGTTTTGAGGTTGTGGATAGAACTGACGAAGTCAGTAACCGTACTACGGCAAGGTGAAGCTGACGTGGTTTGAAGAGATTTTCGAAGAGTATAAAATGAAAAAGGGTGGCGGGGATAAATTATCCCTTGTCGCCACCACTTGTAAGTCCTGAAACAAAGTTCTTTTGTAGGAAGAAGAAGAGAATACAGATTGGAAGAGCGATGAGGATAGCACCTGCTGAGAAGTAGGCAATCTTCATGTTTTTCGCATTGTTGACGAAAGTTTGGAGACCTACGGCAACAGTAAAGTATTCTTTCTCACGAAGCAAGAAACTAGAGAGGATGTAGTCCCCGAAAGGTCCCATGAAGGCCCAGAGAGCTTGTACGGCAACCATTGGGCGAACAAGTGGAAGAACAATTTGCCAGAAGCGGCGGAAGTGTCCTGCACCGTCTAGTTTTGCAGATTCGTCTAGAGACATTGGCACTGTATCGAAGTAGCCTTTCATGAGCCAAGCATTCATCGGGATACCTCCACCAACGTATAGGAAGATGAGGAACCAGCTGTGGTTAAGGGCGTTCAACATAAGCGCCATAACGAAGAAGGCTGTCAAAGCGGCCATGGTTGGCACCATTTGGATAATCAAGAAGAAAACCAAACTTTGTTTACGAGCCAAGAAGTTGTAACGGCTGTAGGCATAACCAGCAAGTACGATGATACTTGTTTGAACAGCCATAGTAATCAAGGCGATAATCAAAGTGTTGAGGTACCAAGTACCGTACAAGGTTTCAGAGAAGAGTCCTTGGAAGTTAGCAAAACTAAAGTCGACGTTGCTGTCTAGTTTAAAGGCTACTACGTTACCAGTCTTGAAGGCTGACATAATGGTAATCAACAGTGGATAGATAATCACAATTGAGAGACCAATCAGGTAAAGGTATGTAAGGGTTTGAGTCAGTCTACGTTTGAGTTTAATTGAGTTATTCATCTTAGACGTCCTCCATATCAAATGCGTGTAGTTTCTTGAATGCGATCATAGAGATTGAGATGACAATGATAGAGATAATCAAGGTAACAGCTGCCGCCATTGAGTATTGAGGAGATGTACCTGTTGTCAAACGGTAAATCCATGAGATCAAGATATCGGTTGAACCAGCTCCACCACCGACGCTACCAGGTCCTCCAGCATTGAAGAGGTACATGATAGAGAAGTTGTTAAAGTTGAAGGTGTATTGGCTAATCAAAGTAGGTGCAGCAACAGCCAAGATCATTGGGAAAGTGATGTTGCGGAATTTTTGCCAAGCATTGGCACCGTCAATATAAGCTGCTTCGTAAAGGTCGTTAGGAATAGATTGCAAGATACCCAAAGTCAAAACGTAGATGTATGGGAATCCAAGCCAACCTTGCATCATAATCAAGGCAATCTTAGTCCAAGTTGGGTCTGTTTTCCAAGGAATAAGTGCACCATCAAGGAAAGGAAGGAATTTAGCCAAGATTGGTAATACTTGAGTGTTGATAGCTCCGACACTATCGTTAAACATGTTTGAGAATGTCAAGATAGTGATGAAGGCTGGGACAGCCCAAGGAAGAAGGAAAATAACACCAAAGATGCGTTTTCCTTTGATAAATGGTTGGTTAGCAATGATAGCTGTGAAGATACCAATCACGATCTGTAAAGTTGAAGCTGCCAAAGCCCAGATGATGGTCCAAGACAGAACGGCACCGAAGGCAGAACGGAAGGTACTCAAACTCCAGATGTTCGTAAAGTTGGTCAAACCAACCCAGTCCAACAATTTGTTTGGTGGTAAGTGTTGGAAGTCATAGTTAGTAAAGGCAATCATCAAGGTTACGATAACTGGGAAGATAATCGCAAAAGTCATGGCAACATAAGATGGAATGATCAAGAGGTAAGGGAAGCCATTTTCATAGATTCCTTTGATCATATCTTTGAGGCTACGTGGAACTGGAATTCCATTGTTAATACGTTTTGCAATTGTATGTGCATCTTTGATATTTGAGAAATAAAAGAGTACATAAACGACTACAAAGATTAAATGGAAGGCACCACGAATCAGCATAAAGAGGGAATTATCACGACCTGGTTTGTCACCAAGAGTGATGAGATTGCTCAATTCAGGGGCTGCAAGTGATAGGAAGTAAAGGACAAATACAAGGGTTACACCAAGGAAGATAAAACCTTTGGCTTTTTGTTTATTGTAAATCTGTCCTAACCCAGGAATGATAGACAGCAGGGCTGCTTTACTAGGTTGTTGCTTTTCCATAATAACTCCTTTCATAGAATACTGGTTTTTAGATAAAACCTAAACTATTTATGTTTCTATTGATAAATTCAAAGGGGGATTTGAATTCCACCCCCCTTGAACAAATTTTTTATTCACCGAATTTTTGTTTGATTGTTTCTTTGATCAATGTTACAGCATCGTTAGCAGCTGTTTTAGCATCTTTCTTGCCACTTACAGAGTCAAAGAGCATGTTAGCAGCTGGTTCCCAAACTGCAGACATTTGAGAGATGTTTGGCATTGGTTGAGCGTTCTTGAACTGTTTGATAACAGCTGTTGTCAACTCATCGTTTTTACCTTCTGCATAAGTACGAGCTTCAGTGTTAGCTGGGATTTCGTTAGTTGCATCGTAGAAGGCTTTTTGTTGTTCAGTTGAAACAAGGAAGTCTACAAATTTTTGTGCGCCTTCAAGGTTTTTAGTGCTTGATGGGATAATCCAAGCTTTACCACCACCGAATGCTGCGTAATCTTTTCCGTTTGGAAGAGTTGGGATAGTTGCAACACCGTAGTTTACTTTAGCATCTTTGAATGCTTGAGCTTTCCAAGGTCCATCAATGATAGCAGCTGTTTTACCTTCTTGGAATTGAGTTTGGATTAAGTTTCCAGCAGCTGTACCATCTTGCATACCTTTAGGCCATTTTTCATACCAAGATTTAGCGTAGTTGATACCTGCAATAGAACCGTCGTTTGCAAGACCGATGTCTTTAGCATCTTTACCGTTTTGTCCGAATACGTAAGCACCGTTACCAGCAAGAAGTCCGTATGCGTAGTAGAAGTTTGTCCAGTCAGCTAGGAAAGCAGAAGTTTTTCCATCTTCACCAGCGAAGGCATATTTGCTATCTTTAGCAAGGTTTTCCAAGTCAGCAAATGTTTTTGGAGCTTCTTTTACCAAGTCTTTGTTGTAGTACATAACAAGTGACTCGATAACGGCAGGAGCACCATAAACTTTACCGTCAGCAGCTGTTACAAGAGATTTAGTTTTATCATCTGTTTTAGCACCGTCGCTCAATTTCACTTCTGAAAGTTGTCCGTCAGTACCAAGGCTACCTACACGGTCGTATGGAGCCATCATAACGTCAGCAGCTTGACCTGATTGGTTGTCAAGAGAAAGTTTGTCAAGACCACCAAGTTGGTCACCAGATTTGATGTTAACTTTTGTTCCTGATTCTTTTTCATAAGCTTTAGCAACTGTTTCAGCATAAGCTTTGTATTGGTCTTCGACGTAAAGAGTGATTTCTTTGGTTTCAGATGAACCAGAATCAGCAGGTTTATCAGCAGTTTTGCTTCCGCAAGCTACCAAAAGCAAGCTAGCAAGTGTAGCAGTTCCAAGCACAGCAGCGCTCTTCATGAATTTAGATGACATAGTGTATTCCTCCTAAAGAATAACAAATTTTATAATGAGGAAACGCAAACGTTTTCCTTTATGGGACTAGTATAGCACAAATAGAAAACGGTTGCAAGTGTTTTTTGTAAAAATTTTAAAAAAATTTCACGAAAAGAGTAAGCGTTTTATTTGTTTATAATAGAAGAAAAGTCAGAAAATATATTTTCACGATTTTACTGAAATTATTTAGGGAAACGATTGCCTGAATTTTGAACAAAAAATAAATTGCTCTAGACCAAAAGTAGACTAAGTTGCCCCTTCTATTTGTAGTTGAAGAAGATTTTGCAAATAGAAAAGAAAAAATGTATATGTATACATAAATAAGGACAAGTTTTTTTAAAAAATAATCAAAAAGTTTTTTTAAAACCGCTTGCAATTATTCCAAAAATGAAGTATACTTATATTAACGCAAACGTTTGCGCCCAAAAATGAAAAATTAAACTACAAATACACGAGGTGTTGTTTATGAAAAAACGTCAAAGTGGTGTGTTGATGCACATCTCTTCTCTCCCAGGAGCCTACGGAATCGGATCGTTTGGTCAAAGTGCTTACGACTTCGTTGATTTCTTGGTTCGCACAAAACAACGTTACTGGCAAATCCTTCCATTAGGAACAACTAGTTACGGAGATTCTCCTTACCAATCTTTCTCAGCCTTCGCAGGGAACACTCATTTTATCGATTTAGATATCTTGGTGGAGCAAGGTTGGTTGGAAACAAGTGACCTTGAAGGAGTTGACTTTGGTAGCGATGCGTCTGAAGTTGACTATGCTAAAATCTACTATGCACGTCGTCCTCTTTTAGAAAAAGCGGTAAAACGTTTCTTGGAAGTAGGAGATGTTAAAGATTTTGAGAAATTTGCTCAAGACAACCAATCATGGCTTGAGCTCTTTGCTGAGTATATGGCTATCAAAGAGCATTTTGACAATCTTGCTTGGACTGAATGGCCAGATGCTGATGCTCGTGCTCGTAAAGCTTCAGCCCTTGAAAGCTACCGTGAGCAATTGGCAGACAAGTTGGTTTACCACCGTGTGACTCAATACTTCTTCTTCCAACAATGGTTGAAATTGAAAGCTTATGCTAACGACAACCACATCGAAATCGTTGGGGACATGCCAATCTACGTAGCGGAAGATTCAAGCGATATGTGGGCAAATCCACATCTCTTCAAGACAGATGTCAACGGTAAGGCTACTTGCATCGCAGGATGCCCACCAGATGAATTTTCTGCAACTGGTCAGCTTTGGGGTAACCCAATCTATGACTGGGAAGCAATGGATAAAGACGGCTACAAATGGTGGATTGAACGCTTGCGTGAAAGCTTCAAAATCTACGATATCGTTCGTATCGACCACTTCCGTGGTTTCGAATCTTACTGGGAAATCCCTGCTGGTTCCGATACAGCAGCACCTGGTGAGTGGGTGAAAGGTCCTGGCTACAAGCTCTTTGCAGCCGTTAAGGAAGAACTTGGTGAGCTAAACATCATCGCTGAAGACCTTGGCTTCATGACAGATGAAGTTATTGAGTTGCGTGAACGTACTGGATTCCCAGGAATGAAGATTCTTCAATTTGCTTTCAACCCAGAAGACGAAAGTATCGATAGCCCACACTTGGCACCTGCTAACTCAGTTATGTACACAGGAACTCACGATAACAACACGGTCCTTGGTTGGTACCGTAACGAGATCGATGATGCGACTCGTGAGTACATGGCTCGCTACACTAACCGTAAAGAATACGAAACAGTTCCACACGCTATGCTTCGTACAGTCTTTTCATCAGTTAGCTTTATGGCAATTGCAACTATGCAAGATTTGCTAGAATTAGATGAGACAGCTCGTATGAACTTCCCATCTACCCTTGGTGGAAACTGGTCTTGGCGTATGACTGAAGATCAATTGACACCAGCTGTCGAGGAAGGCTTGCTTGACTTGACAACAATCTATCGACGAATTAATGAAAATTTGGTAGAATTAAAGAAATAATACAATATCAGGAGACACCTTAAACATGTTATCACTACAAGAATTTGTACAAAATCGTTACAATAAAACCATTGCAGAATGTAGCAATGAAGAGCTTTACCTTGCTCTTCTTAACTACAGCAAGCTTGCAAGCAGCCAAAAACCAGTTAACACTGGTAAAAAGAAAGTTTACTATATCTCAGCTGAGTTCTTGATTGGTAAACTCTTGTCAAACAACTTGATCAACCTTGGTCTTTACGATGATGTTAAAAAAGAACTTGCTGCTGCAGGTAAAGACTTGATCGAAGTTGAAGAAGTTGAATTGGAACCATCTCTTGGTAATGGTGGTTTGGGACGTTTGGCTGCCTGCTTTATCGACTCAATTGCGACTCTTGGTTTGAATGGTGACGGTGTTGGTCTTAACTACCACTTTGGTCTTTTCCAACAAGTTCTTAAAAACAACCAACAAGAAACAATTCCAAATGCATGGTTGACAGAGCAAAACTGGTTGGTTCGTTCAAGTCGTAGCTACCAAGTACCATTTGCAGACTTTACTTTGACATCAACTCTTTATGATATTGATGTTACTGGTTATGAAACAGCAACTAAAAACCGCTTGCGTTTGTTTGACTTGGATTCAGTCGATTCTTCTATTATTAAAGATGGTATCAACTTTGACAAGACAGATATCGCTCGCAACTTGACTCTCTTCCTTTACCCAGATGATAGTGACCGTCAAGGTGAATTGCTCCGTATCTTCCAACAATACTTCATGGTTTCAAACGGTGCGCAATTGATCATTGACGAAGCAATCGAAAAAGGAAGCAACTTGCATGACCTTGCTGACTACGCAGTTGTCCAAATCAACGATACTCACCCATCAATGGTCATCCCTGAATTGATCCGTCTTTTGACTGCACGTGGTATCGAGCTTGACGAAGCAATCTCAATCGTTCGTAGCATGACTGCCTACACTAACCACACAATCCTTGCTGAAGCCCTTGAAAAATGGCCTCTTGAATTCTTGCAAGAAGTGGTTCCTCACTTGGTACCAATCATCGAAGAATTGGACCGTCGCGTGAAAGCAGAATATAAAGATCCAGCTGTTCAAATTATCGATGAGAGCGGACGTGTTCACATGGCTCACATGGATATCCACTATGGATACAGCGTTAACGGGGTAGCAGCACTCCACACTGAAATCTTGAAGAACTCTGAGTTGAAAGCCTTCTACGAACTTTACCCAGAAAAATTCAACAACAAAACAAACGGTATCACTTTCCGTCGTTGGCTTATGCATGCCAACCCAAGACTGTCTCACTACTTGGATGAGATTATTGGAGAAGGTTGGCACCATGAAGCAGATGAGCTTGAAAAACTCTTGTCTTATGAAGATAAAGCAGCTGTCAAAGAAAAATTGGAAAGCATCAAAGCTCACAACAAACGTAAATTGGCACGTCACTTGAAAGAACACCAAGGTGTGGAAATCAATACAAACTCTATCTTTGATATCCAAATCAAACGTCTTCACGAGTACAAACGCCAACAAATGAACGCTTTGTACGTAATCCACAAATACCTTGACATCAAAGCTGGTAACATCCCTGCTCGCCCAATCACAATCTTCTTTGGTGGTAAAGCAGCTCCAGCCTACACAATCGCTCAAGACATCATCCACTTGATCCTTTGCATGTCAGAAGTTATTGCTAACGATCCAGCAGTAGCTCCACACTTGCAAGTTGTTATGGTTGAAAACTACAACGTTACTGCAGCAAGCTTCCTTATCCCAGCATGTGATATCTCAGAGCAAATCTCACTTGCTTCTAAAGAAGCTTCAGGTACTGGTAACATGAAGTTCATGTTGAACGGAGCTTTGACTCTTGGTACTATGGACGGTGCTAACGTGGAAATCGCTGAGTTAGTTGGTGACGAAAACATCTACATCTTTGGTGAAGATTCAGAAACTGTTATCGATCTTTACGCAAAAGCAGCGTACAAATCAAGCGAATTCTACGCTCGTGAAACTATCAAACCATTGGTTGACTTCATCGTTAGCGATGCAGTTCTTGCAGCTGGAAACAAAGAACGCTTGGAACGTCTTTACAATGAATTGATCAACAAAGACTGGTTCATGACTCTTCTTGACTTGGAAGACTACATCAAGGTTAAAGAACAAATGTTGGCTGACTACGAAGACCGTGACGCATGGTTAGACAAAGTCATCGTTAATATCTCTAAAGCAGGATTCTTCTCATCTGACCGTACAATCGCTCAGTATAACGAAGATATCTGGCACTTAGATTAATACTCTTCGAAAATCAAATTCAAACCACGTCAGCGTTGCCTTGCCGTACTCAAGTACAGCCTGCGGCTAGCTTCCTAGTTTGCTCTTTGATTGTCATTGAGTATAAGATACAAATTTATACTAATACATCTTGTAAAAAAGCGAGTTTCGGTTGAAATTCGCTTTTTTGCCTCTTTATTTGAATGCTGTGGATTTGGGTCAGTCTTGTCTAAAAACAGATAAATCCTAGATACAGTGAAGGTTTAGAAATGCTGGTTTTTACTGTCTTCAGCCTTATATTTCTTCGTAGTTGATTACCTCATATCTCTTGTATTCGCTTACATAAAGTATTATAATATGATTATAGGAAAGAAGGTGTTTTTATGTGGAAAAAATATTTTTCAAAATATAAATGGACTGATTTATTTTGGATACTATTTGTGATTTTGACATGCCTCTTGGCGGGTAATAATACTCTTTTCCCCCTTACCCATCAAGAAATCTCTTATCATGGTTGCTTATTGGGAATTACACTCGCCTTATTTCACTTGCTATTTATTGATAAGTTTGTTATCTCGAATCGAAAATAAATATGAGGTATATGCCTGACTGGCTACTTTTAATATTGATTTTGGAGGAAGATTTTGTCTCTATTATTTATTATTTTAAATTTGTTTATCTTGTACAAGATCTATTCTTTGAGGCGGGAAAAATCGAAATACTTGATTTATACGGCCTATATCATATTTGGGGCAAATGTAATATATGGTATTCAATGGTTATTAAAAGAACTGGTTTCCAATATTTCCACTTAATATGTATGGAAACTATAACAAAACGCATAAGATTAAGGTTTTTGAGTACCTGTTCTTATGCGTTTTCGTAATATTGAAGATTCTTAGTAAGTTTTCTACTTTTGCGAAGTCTAGTTTAGAATGCTTTCCCGACCAGAATCTCTGCTTCAATGGTAATCTCTGTCAGTTGGCTCCAGTCAATCTTAGTCTGGTCGATGTGAAAGAGGAGAGGAGTCATGCTGAGTAGGGCTTGAAGATGCTCTGTTGTGATAGTCTTAGTCAGAGAGACCGTTTGGTTAGATAGGATGGTAAAGTATTCTTGGAAATGATTTTTGATATCTTGATTAGAATAATCCTTGTTTGTCAGTTGGTCTTGTACCCTTTGGCGAATTTCTTTGAGGTGATTTTCCGTTGGGATGACCTTTATCAAGACGCCGTCTTTGGATAAAACGCGACGAAATTCTCCATAGTTGGCAGGTGAAAAGATATCTAGTAGGATATCCATGCTGGCGTCTTTTATAGGAAGTCGTGCCAAGTCGCCAACGAACCAATTGACTGCCCAGTTGGCTTCACTTTTAGCAGCGATTTGGACTGAATCTTTGGAGATGTCAAAGGCATAGAAGGTTTTGTCAGGGTGACTTTCTTGTAGCTTACGAGAGTAGAATCCCTCGCCACAACCGATATCTAAGACTGTGGTGCTAGTTTCTGAACTGGCTAGCAAGTCAGATACAGCCTCTAAGATAGCCTGATAAAAGCCGGCTTCTAGGATTTGTTGGCGGTTTTGAAAGTTTTCCTTGTCGTAGTTGGCAGATTGCTTGATTTGAGGGGCTAGGTTGACATAGCCAAATTTAGCCAAGTCAAAAGAATGGCGATTGTTGCATTTGAGACTGCTCTCTACCAGAGTCAGATTTTCTTGACAGATAGGACAGGCAAAGGCAGTCGCAGAAGCAAAACGCTGAAGTTTGGGTTTGAGATTTGTATTCATAGTTTAAGTGTATCAAAAGAGGCAAATGAAAGCAACTTTAGGAATAAGTAGATGGGAGATTCAGTAGAAATAAAACTAATTCTCCAATTTATGGAATGAAATTGCTTTTATATCTAAATTGCTATATAATAATGATAAGGAGGAAATAAGTATGTTAAAAGAAGTATTGAGCGTCGCAAAAGTTGCGAAAAAATCATCACTCTTTTTGGGTGGTGTCGCATTTGGTACCCTTGGCTTGAAAATCTTAGCAAGTAAGGAAGCTAAAAAAGGTTATTCTAAAGCTTTGGCTAAGGCTTACAAGTTGAAAGACGAGCTAGACGCCTCTGTTTCTGTTGTGAAGCAACATGGAGACGATGTCTTGCAAGATGCCAAATATTTGTACGAGCAAGAGAAAAAAGAAGAGCAATTAGATAGCCTTATAGGAGAATAATATGTCTTTTAAAGTGCTATATAGAGGATATCAACATATCCGACTATCATCTTCTTTTTCACTCACCTTGGATATTCAAGACTATCTTCGTTCCTTGGCGAGAGATGAAAAGGGAGTTGAGTCTATCCAGTTCTACATGGATCAACAGCACTTTACTCTACGTATAAAAGAAGGCTTCTCCGTATTAGATAATACAGAAGCCTTTTTAAAAAGAATTGATAAAGGGAAAGTTTCTGAGTTGATGACTCTTCCCATTCGTAGAGAAGAGAGTGCTTATTCTATTGTTTCAGGTGCAGCGATTAAGCGTATGATTTTTCGTAGTTTTGTGCCGTATCCTATTCGCTATATATGGACTTGTTATCAGGCTTTGGGTTATATCAGAGAAGCCTATCAAACACTAGCGCGTAAGGAACTAACGATGGAGGTCTTGGACTGTTCGGCGATTTTATTGTCTTTGTTCATGAACCAATCCAAGACGGCTAGCAATATCATGTTTATGCTTGCTTTGGGGAATCATTTAGATCAGTGGTCCTTGAAAAAAACTGCAACAGATTTAGAACAGAGTCTTCTTGCAAAAGAGAGCGATGTATTCTTAGTACAGGGCGATACAGTCGTTAGTATCAAGAGTTCCGATGTTCAAATAGGAGATGTTTTGGTCTTATCTCAAGGAAATGAAATTCTGTTTGATGGACAAGTAGTTTCAGGTTTAGGTATGGTCAACGAAAGTTCCTTGACGGGAGAGAGTTTTCCAGTTGAAAAAAGAGAGTCTGATTTGGTTTGTGCAAATACAGTATTAGAAACTGGAGAGTTACGCATTCGTGTAACCGATAATCAGATGAACAGCCGGATTTTACAACTGATTGAGTTGATGAAGAAATCTGAAGAAAACAAGAAAACGAAACAACGCTATTTCATCAAGATGGCGGACAAGGTCGTCAAATATAATTTCTTGGGGGCTGGGCTGACTTACCTATTAACAGGTTCTTTTTCTAAGGCTATTTCTTTCCTATTGGTCGATTTCTCCTGTGCTTTGAAAATCTCTACTCCTGTAGCTTATTTAACGGCTATCAAGGAGGGGTTGAATCGTGAAATGGTGATTAAGGATGGGGATGTTCTGGAGAAATATCTGGAAGTTGATACTTTCTTGTTTGATAAGACGGGAACAATCACAACTAGCTATCCTATAGTTGAAAAGGTGTTACATTTTGGAGACTATAGTGAGGAAGATATTCTCAGAATCAGTGCCTGTCTTGAGGAGCACATCTATCATCCTATTGCTAATGCCATCGTCAAGCAAGCTGAGATAGAAGGAATTGAACATGAGGAAATGCATGGGAAACTACAATATATCGCAAGTAAGGGGATCAAATCTCATATAGACGGTCAACCAGTTCTTATTGGAAATTATGTCTTGATGCAGGATGAGCAGATTCATATCAGTTCGGAGCAAAATGCTTTAATTGAAGAGCACAAGAGTCACTACAATCTCTTATTCTTAGCCTATCAGAATGAATTGATTGGAATGTTCTGCATTCATACTCCTTTGAGAAAAGAAGCAAAAGCAGCCTTGGAGAAACTTAAGGTGCAAGGGAAAAAATTGATTCTGGCAACAGGGGACACCTTGGTTAGAACAGAGGAATTAGTCAAAGATTTGCCCTTTGATCAGGTCTATACAGACTTGAAACCTGATGGGAAATTTGAGTTAGTAGAGGAACTGCAGAAAGCAGGTCACACTATTTTGATGGTTGGAGATGGATTGAATGACTCAGCGGCTCTAACCCTATCAGATATCGGTGTGGTGATGAATGAGAGTGCAGATATTTCTAAGCAGATGAGCGATATCTTATTGTTAGATAATCGTTTGGATTTCTTCCAAGAGTTGGATTCGCTATCATCATCTTTGCAAACACTCATCAAGAAGAATATTCAAGATACCGTTGTCGTAAATAGTAGTTTGATTGGCTTTGGCTTGTTTAACTGGCTCAGCCCTTCAAATCTCTCTATCTTACATAATCTAACAACCTTACGCATTGTACTGCGTAGCCTGTCTATTAAGGGATAGGTGGGGACTATTCACAGCAAAAAGGAGTTACCTTTCTCGAGGGTAACTCCTTTGTTTATAGGTAAATGTTTAATAATTTAGTAAGTCAATACGAAGTATTTTTTCTTCCCGCGACGGATAACAGTCAGTTCGTTCTCTAACTTATCTGCGTCGCTCAAGACATAGTCAAGGTCTTGGATACGGTCGCCGTTTACGTAAATAGCTCCATTTTGGACATCTTCACGGGCTTGGCGTTTTGAGTTAACCACACCAGATGCCACGAGAAGTTCCACGATATTGTGGTTTTCATCTGCTTGAACTTGGTAGTTTGGCACGCCACGAAGTCCTTGTTTGAGTTCTTTAACAGAAAGATTTTTGATATTTCCTGCAAAGAGTTGCTCAGTGATGTTGAGGGCTTCTTTGTAAGCTTCTTCGCCGTGAACAAGTGTTACGACTTCACGAGCCAAGACTTTTTGAGCCAAGCGTTCGTGTGGCGCTGCTTCAAATTGTTTACGAATGTCTTCAATCTCCTCAAGTGACAAGAAAGTAAAGATCTTCAAGAAGCGAACAGCGTCAGCGTCCATAACGTTCATCCAGAATTGGTACATTTCGTATGGGGAAGTCTTTTCAGGATTGAGCCAAACTGCGTTTCCTTCTGATTTACCAAATTTCTTACCAGTTGCATCTGTAATCAATGGAACAGTGATAACGTGGCCAGTCTTGTCAGCCTTACGACGAAGCAATTCGGTACCAGCTGTCATATTTCCCCACTGGTCAGAACCACCGATTTGTAGCGTTACGTTGTGATCTTGGTTAAGGACGAAGAAGTCATAACCTTGCATGATTTGGTAGGCAAACTCAGTGTAGGAAATCCCAGTTTCAATCCGTTTTTTCACAGATTCCTTGCTCATCATATAGTTGACAGTGAAGTATTTTCCGATATCACGGAGGAAGTCAATGAAGCTGATGCTGCCAAACCAGTCGTAGTTGTTGACCATGACAGCCTTGTTTTTGCCATTTTCAAAGTCAAGAAAACGAGAAAGTTGTCCTTGGATAGACTTGACCCAGCCATCTACTGTGTCTTTTGTTTGGAGACTACGTTCAGCATCTTTGAAGGACGGATCTCCGATGAGACCTGTAGCACCGCCAACGAGCGCATAAGGTTTGTGACCTGCTAGTTGCAAGCGACGACTTGTCAAGATTGCGACAAGATGGCCTAGGTGAAGGCTGTCAGCAGTTGGATCGTAGCCAGTATAATAAGAAACTTGACCTTCTTCTAGGGCTTTACGCAAAGCTTCTTCATCAGTCGTTTGAAAAATCAAACCACGCTCTTTTAGCTCATCAAAAATGTGCATGTGTCTTTTCTCCTTTTTAAAATTATTGTTTCTAACTATTGTATCACAAACTTGGGCAATAGCCTAGCAGAATAGGGAAGAAAGTGGCTATTTTATTGAAAGTTTACCTTTTGTGGTATAATAGATAGAGTGAGGAAATCCATGCAAAATCAATTAAATGAATTAAAACGAAAAATGCTGGAATTTTTCCAGCAAAAACAAAAAAATAAAAAATTAGCTAGCCCTGGCAAGAAAGGCTCAAGTGTCCAAAAATCTAAATCCTTAGAGAAGCCAGCCATTTTTCCAGCTATTTTACTGAGTATAAAAGCCCTATTTAACTTACTCTTTGTGCTCGGTTTTCTAGGAGGAATGTTGGGAGCTGGGATTGCTTTGGGGTACGGAGTGGCCTTATTTGACAAGGTTCGGGTGCCTCAGACAGAAGAATTGGTACATCAGGTCAAAGATATTTCTTCGATTTCAGAGATTACCTATGCGGATGGGACGGTAATTGCTTCCATAGAGAGTGATTTGTTGCGTACTTCTATCTCATCTGAGCAAATTTCGGAAAATCTGAAGAAGGCTATTATTGCGACGGAAGACGAACACTTTAAAGAACATAAGGGTGTAGTGCCCAAGGCGGTGATTCGTGCGACCTTGGGGAAATTTGTAGGTTTGGGTTCCTCTAGTGGGGGTTCAACTTTGACCCAGCAACTGATTAAACAGCAGGTGGTTGGGGATGCACCGACCTTGGCTCGTAAGGCGACAGAGATTGTGGATGCTCTTGCCTTGGAACGCGTCATGAATAAAGATGAGATTTTAACGACCTATCTCAATGTGGCTCCGTTTGGTCGAAATAATAAGGGGCAGAATATTGCAGGAGCTCAGCAGGCAGCTGAGGGGATTTTCGGTGTAGATGCAAGTCAGTTGACTGTTCCTCAAGCAGCATTTTTAGCAGGACTTCCACAGAGTCCCATTACCTATTCCCCTTATGAAAATACTGGGGAGTTGAAGAGTGATGAAGACTTAGAAATAGGCTTGAGACGGGCTAAGGCAGTTCTTTACAGTATGTATCGTACAGGTGCATTAAGCAAAGACGAGTATTCTCAATATAAGGATTACAATCTTAAACAGGACTTTCTCCCTTCAGCTACAGTCACAGGTGTGTCACGAGGCTATTTATACTTTACAGCCTTGGCAGAAGCTCAGGAACGTATGTATGACTATCTAGCTCGGAGAGACAATGTCTCCGCTAAGGAGTTGAAAAATGAGGCAACTCAGAAGTTCTATCGCGATCTGGCAGCCAAGGAAATTGAAAATGGTGGTTATAAAATTACTACTACCATAGACCAGAAAATTCATTCTGCCATGCAAAATGCAGTTGCTGACTATGGCTATCTTTTAGACGATGGAACAGGTCGTGTAGAAGTAGGGAATGTCCTGATGGACAACCAAACAGGTGCTATTCTAGGCTTTGTAGGTGGTCGTAATTATCAAGAAAATCAAAATAATCATGCCTTTGATACCAAACGTTCGCCAGCTTCTACTACCAAGCCTTTGCTGGCCTACGGTATTGCTATTGATCAGGGCTTGATGGGAAGCGAAACGATCCTATCTAACTATCCAACAAACTTTGCCAATGGCGATCCGATTATGTATGCTAATAGTAAGGGAACAGGAATGATGACTTTGGGAGAAGCTTTGAACTATTCATGGAATATCCCTGCTTACTGGACCTATCGTATGCTCCGTGAAAAGGGTGTTGATGTCAAGGGTTATATGGAAAAGATGGGTTACGAGATTCCTGAGTACGGTATTGAGAGCCTGCCAATGGGTGGTGGTATCGAAGTCACAGTTGCCCAGCATACCAATGGCTATCAGACCCTAGCAAATAATGGTCTATATCATAAAAAACATGTGATTTCTAAAATTGAAGCAGCAGATGGTAGAGTGGTGTATGAATATCAGGATAAACCAGTTCAAGTCTATTCAAAAGCTACTGCGACGATTATGCAGGGCTTGTTGCGAGAAGTTCTATCCTCTCGTGTGACAACAACCTTCAAGACAAATCTGACTTCTTTAAATCCTACTCTGGCTAATGCAGATTGGATTGGGAAGACTGGTACAACCAACCAAGACGAAAATATGTGGCTCATGCTTTCGACACCTAGATTAACCCTAGGCGGCTGGATTGGGCATGATGATAATCATTCATTGTCACGTAGAGCAGGTTATTCCAATAACTCTAATTACATGGCTCATCTGGTAAATGCGATTCAGCAAGCCTCCCCAAGCATTTGGGGGAACGAGCGCTTCGCTTTAGATCCTAGTGTCGTAAAATCCGAAGTCTTGAAATCAACAGGTCAAAAACCAGGGAAGGTTTCTGTTGAAGGAAAAGAGGTAGAGGTCACAGGTTCGACTGTTACCAGCTATTGGGCTAATAAGGCAGGAGCGCCAACGACCAGTTATCGCTTTGCTAT
Organism: Streptococcus sp. SN-1; assembly: GCF_041154385.1. Classification (NCBI taxonomy): domain Bacteria; kingdom Bacillati; phylum Bacillota; class Bacilli; order Lactobacillales; family Streptococcaceae; genus Streptococcus; species Streptococcus sp. SN-1. The sequence continues at coordinate 1,953,462 of NZ_AP028929.1, read as the reverse complement.
TGGCGGAAGTGATGCGGATTACCAGAATGCTTGGTCTAGCATCGTGGGGAGTTTACCAACTCCATCAAGCTCCAGCAGTTCAAGTAGTAGCTCTAGCGATAGCAGTAACTCAAGTGCTACACGACCTTCTTCTTCAAGGACGAGACGATAAGTTCTATAAACTGTGCTAAATGAAGTGGCTAATCAATGGATTGCCACTTTTTTCTTTTTCCCTTTCGTGTTACAATAAAGGTATGAATCAATATCAGAAAAAGATTGTTAAAGGAACCATTTATTCGCTCCTATCCGGCTTAATCTGGGGAATATGTGGAATTTTAGGAGAGTATTTCTTTACTCATTACCAGGTGTCTTCGGGCTGGATTACTTCTATGCGTTTGACACTGGCAGGGAGTCTTGTGCTCATTTGGTCTGCAATGCAATTAAAATCGCAAGTGCTAGATATTTGGCGAGATAAGAAAAATTACCTGCCCTTTTTAGCCTATGCTATTTTGGGGATTTTTTCAGTCCAGTATTTTTTCTATCTCTGTGTAGAATATTCAAATGCAGCGACAGCAACTATTTTACAGTTTATTAGCCCTGTCTTTATCCTCTTTTACAATCGCTTGGTTTATCAAAAACGAGCTTCAAAAAGTGCTATTTTCTATGTTTTGGTTGCCATGTTGGGTGTTTGTTTGATGGCGACAAAGGGAGATCTCTCTCAGTTATCCATGACGCCGCTAGCCCTTATAACAGGTCTGCTGAGCGCTATGGGGGTTATGTTTAATGTTATCCTACCTCAGCCTTTTGCTAAGCGCTACGGTTTTGTTCCCACGGTTGGGTGGGGGATGATTTTGGCAGGTTTATTTAGCAATGTTCTCTCGCCGGTTTATCAGCTTTCCTTTACTCCTGATATTTGGAGTATCTTGATTTGCCTCATTATCGCTTTCTTTGGGACGGCTTTTGCCTTTTTCATTTCAATGAAGGCTGTTTCCTTGGTTTCTCCTTTGGTGGTTTCCGTTATCAGTGCCAGTGAACCTCTCTCTTCTGCCCTTTTGAGTGTTTTGTTTTTAGGCTTGGTAGTGGATTGGTCCCTTCTTCTAGCAATGGCCTTGATTATTTTACCTATGATTTTCCTATCGATAGAAGAAGCGAAAGAAAGTAAATAAAAAGTCTTTTCTTAATTCTAAAAGTGTGCTATACTAGAATAGTCAATAAAACATGGGGAGATAGTTGTGAAGAGTGTTTTTAGGTTGTATCGGTAGGGGCCTGCTTTTACCGACAGCACGTTTTATCTCACATCCCTAAAAATCATACCTAAAAACAAACAAAAAGGCTTCAAATTTGAGGCCTTTTTTGGTAGAATAGGTATCATTAAAATGAACTAGGAGGCGCCTATGACTGCCACAAAAATGAACGCTCAAGAAATTATCCAATTTATCGCCAATGCTGAAAAGAAAACCAGTGTGAAAGTAACCTTTGAGGGGGAACTTGCAACTGCTGTACCTGGATCTGTTGTTAAACTAGGAAATGTCCTATTTGGAGACTGGAAGGACGTAGCTCCTCTTCTCGAGGGTTTAGTAGAAAATCAAGACTATGTTGTTGAGCAAGACGCTCGTAATTCTGCCGTTCCTTTGCTAGATAAACGTGATATCAATGCTCGTATCGAGCCAGGTGCTATTATCCGTGATCAAGTTGAAATTGGTGATAATGCTGTTATCATGATGGGGGCTGTTATCAATATTGGTGCTGAAATTGGTGCAGGAACTATGATTGACATGGGGGCTATCCTTGGTGGCCGTGCTATCGTTGGGAAAAACAGTCACGTTGGTGCGGGTGCCGTTTTGGCAGGTGTGATTGAGCCAGCTAGCGCAGAACCAGTCCGTGTTGGGGACAATGTTCTGATTGGTGCCAATGCAGTGGTTATCGAAGGAGTCCAAATCGGTAGTGGTTCAGTTGTGGCAGCAGGAGCTATTGTTACCCAAGATGTCCCAGAAAACGTGGTGGTAGCAGGTGTTCCAGCTCGCATTATCAAAGAGATTGATGCCCAAACCCAACAAAAAACAGCGCTAGAGGATGCGCTTCGTACCTTGTAATGGTAAAAGAAAAATAGAGGCGGAACCCTTTTCCAGCCTCTTTCTGCTATATAGGAGGACAGATAGATGTTAGATTTGATTCAGACTAGACGAGATTTGCACCAGATTCCAGAGATTGGCTTGGAGGAGTTCAAGACTCAGGCTTATTTGCTGGATGTGATTGAAAAATTGACTGCGGGCAAGGATTTTGTCCAAGTTCGTACTTGGCGGACAGGTATTTTGGTTTATTTGCAGGGAAGTCAGCCAGAGCGAACCATTGGTTGGAGAACAGATATTGATGGCCTACCTATTGTCGAACAAACAGGCCTTCCTTTCGCCTCTCAGCACCAAGATCGTATGCACGCTTGTGGACATGATTTCCACATGACCATTGCCTTGGGCTGTCTTGAGCGAGCCCTTGAGGAGCAACCAAAGAACAATATGCTCTTTCTGTTTCAGCCTGCTGAAGAAAATGAAGCTGGTGGCATGCTCATGTATGAGGATGGCGCTTTTGGAGATTGGTTGCCAGACCAGTTTTATGGCCTCCATGTTCGACCAGATCTGAAGGTTGGACAAATTGCGACCAATACTCATACACTTTTTGCAGGGACTTGCGAGGTGAAGATTCGTTTTAAAGGTAAAGGAGGACATGCAGCTTTTCCTCATGAAGCCAATGACGCCTTGGTGGCGGCTAGTTACTTTGTGACCCAGGTGCAGTCAGTTGTTAGCCGCAATGTCAACCCAATCGAGGGAGCGGTGGTGACCTTTGGTGTTTTTCAGGCTGGAACAACCAACAATGTTATCACAGACACAGCCTTTTTGCATGGAACCATTCGGGCGTTGACACAGGATATGAGTCTCTTGGTGCAAAAGAGGGTCAAAACAGTTGCAGAAGGAGTTGCAGCAGCCTTTGATATGGAAGTCGAAGTGGAACTCAAGCAAGGTGGTTATCTGCCTGTTGAAAATAATCCAGCTTTGGCGCGTGAACTGATGGATTTCTTTGAAGAAAAAGACGGAATTGAGTTGATTGATATCGAGCCTGCTATGACAGGTGAAGACTTTGGTTATCTCCTTTCAAAAGTTGATGGCGTTATGTTCTGGCTTGGTATAGATAGTCCCTACGCCCTTCATCACCCTCAGATGAGTCCTAAGGAAGAAGCCTTAGCCATTGGGGTAGATGCGGTCTCTAGTTTCCTGAAAAAGAAGGCAGTAGAGTAGAGGGCTTGTCTATGAAATCGGAATTACGCAAGCAAGTCTTGCACGAAATGAAGGCTATCCCTCGAGAGCAAAAACAGTTTATAGACCAAGCTTTAACTGAGCGACTTTTACAACACCCCTTTTACCAAGAAGCCAAGGTCATCGCAAGCTACCTCTCTTTTCCTCATGAGTTTCAAACTCAGGAACTGATTGACCAGGCGCTGAGGGACGGCAAGAAGGTTCTGATACCCAAAACTTATCCCAAGGGGCGCATGGACTTTGTAGTCTATGATCCGCAGCAGTTGGTAAAAACTTCCTTTGGCTTACTGGAGCCACAGGGAGATTTGGAAGTGGTAGATGCCTCTCGGATTGATTTGATTCATGTTCCTGGCTTGGCTTTTACGACCAAGGGCTATCGGATTGGCTACGGTGGAGGTTACTATGATCGCTATCTGGAACATTTTTCTGGTCATACTTTGAGTACGATATATCCTTGTCAAGTTCAGGACTTTATGCCTGAAAACCATGATATTCCTGTTCAGGAGGTATTAATTGATGAAGGAAATCTTTGATAGACGTTACCCTGTGACGAGTTTCTTCCTCTTAGTGACGGCCTTGGTATTTCTACTAATGTTGGTGACTACAGGAGGAAACTTTGACAGGGCGGATACCCTATTTCGATTTGGAGCCATGTATGGGCCGGCTATTCGCCTCTTTCCTGAGCAGATTTGGCGTCTCTTCTCTGCTATTTTTGTTCATATTGGGTGGGAGCATTTCATTGTTAATATGCTTTCGCTCTATTATCTTGGTAGGCAAGTAGAGGAAATTTTCGGATCCAAGAAGTTTTTCTTTCTCTATCTTTTATCAGGAATGATGGGCAATCTCTTTGTTTTGGTATTTAGTCCCAAATCCTTAGCAGCAGGAGCCTCGACTTCTCTCTATGGGCTATTTTCCGCGATTATCATTCTTCGCTATGCCACTCGCAACCCCTATATCCAACATCTAGGACAGTCTTATCTGACACTTTTTGTGGTTAATATTATTGGAAGTGTTCTGATTCCAGGAATCAGTCTAGCAGGTCATATCGGAGGTGCAGTTGGTGGTGCATTTCTAGCAGTTATCTTTCCAGTTAGAGGAGAAAGACGGATGTATAGTGCTAGTCAGAGGTTAGGAGCGGTAGTGTTGTTTGTAGGACTTGCAGTCTTGCTTTTCTACAAGGGAATGGGATTGTGATGACTAATATGTAAATTTGTGTAATGAAAAAAGATAAGGCATTTTTGAACCTTATCTTTTTATGTTATTACTTCTCAGCCAATTCTTTTCCTAGTTGGATGATGTAATCTTTCAAGTCATCTTTGACTTGTGGGTGCTTGAGGGCGTAGTCAATAGATGTTTTCATAAAGCCAAACTTATCCCCAACGTCGTAACGAGCTCCTGTAAATTCACGAGAGAAAACACGTTGTGTTTTATTGAGCGTATCAATAGCGTCGGTAAGCTGGATTTCATTTCCAGCGCCAGGAGCTTGTTTTTCGAGAATATCAAAAATTTCTGGTGTGAGTAGATAGCGACCGATAATTGCTAAATCACTTGGTGCATCTTCGGGAGCTGGTTTTTCTACGAAAGTTTCAACACTATAGAGTCCATTGATTCCTTCTCCTTGAGGAGCGATGACTCCATATGATGAAACGTCTTCGTGTGGTACGGGCATGACAGCAATGGTTGATGCGTGTGTCGTCTCGTAATCGTTCATCAATTGTTTTGTCAAAGGAATGGCGTACTCATCTGTGATGTCCATAAGGTCATCGCCCAGCATGACAACGAAGGGTTCATTCCCAACAAAAGCTTTGGCTTGTAAGACAGCATCCCCAAGACCACGAGGATGGCTTTGACGGATAAAGTGAAGGCGAATGCCAGTTGTTTCGTCTACCAATTTTAGCAAGTCATGCTTGCCTTTTTCTTTGAGGTTGTACTCAAGCTCAAAGTTTGAGTCAAAGTGGTCCTCAATAGAGCGTTTGGATTTACCAGTGACAACCAGAATATCTTCAATACCTGATTTAAGAGCCTCTTCCACGATAAACTGGATAGTTGGTTTGTCTACAATTGGCAACATTTCTTTGGCAAGGGCCTTGGTTGCTGGTAAAAATCGAGTTCCGAGTCCAGCGGCAGGGATGACTGCCTTTCTAACTTTTGATGACATAAGAATCCTTTCTTTAGAGGGTTAAGACCACTCATTTTCTGCTTTAAATTCATTGTTCATGATGTCATAAATGGCATCTTTGATATTGGTTCCGTGGTAAATAACTTGGTAAATGGCCTGTGTAATTGGCATATAGACTCCAAGTTCTTGTGCTAGTTCATAGGCTGCTCGTGTCGTTGAAATTCCTTCAATCACCATGCCCATATTGGCTTCGATATCAGCTAGAGATTCTCCACGACCAAGAGCATCTCCGGCTCTCCAGTTACGAGAGTGGATGGAGGTTCCCGTTACGATCAAGTCTCCTACACCAGACAAGCCACTATAGGTCAATGGACTGGCACCGAGTGCTACTCCTAAGCGGGTAATTTCTGCCAAGCCTCGAGCGATGATGGCTGCCTTGGCATTGTCACCAAATCCTAAACCATGTAAGGCTCCAGCACCGACAGCGATAATGTTTTTAAGAGCACCAGCGGTTTCGACCCCGATAACATCCGTATTGGTATAAAGTCGGAAGTAGTGATTACTAAAGAGTTCTTGAACGTATTGAGCTGTGTGTAAATCTTTAGAAGCAGCAGTGATTAAAGTCAGGTCACGCACAATGGTCTCTTCTGCATGGCTAGGCCCTGAGACAACGACGATATCACTGCGGAGATGTTCAGGAATTTCTTCTTCAAGGATGGTTGATAATCGTTTATGGCTATCAGGCTCTAATCCCTTTGACGCGTGCATGATGATCGCCTTATGGTCTAAGGTTTTTGCAACTTGTTGGGCAACAAGTCGTGTCACTTTTGTTGGGACAACAAACAAAATCGCATCTACATCTTTCAGTGCCTCTGATAAGTCGGTGTAGGCAATAATATTTTCATCTAGAACGACATCTTTAAAGTATTGTTTATTAGTATGGTGTGTATTAATTTCATTGATTTGCTCGGGAAGATTTCCCCAAATACGTACCTCGTGTCCATTATCATTTAAGACTTGTGAAAGGGCAGTTCCCCAAGAACCAGGCCCCAAGACGGCGACGGTTTGTTTTTCCATGTTTTCCTCCTTTATAGAGTTCTCTTTTTATTTTATCACATTCTAGGGGATTTTGCACTTGCATTGCTGGGGAGTGGTGGCTTTGTTGTTTGAAAAATATATAAAAACCGAGGCTATTAAACTCTCAGTCTCGGTTTTGATATTCGTTATAGTATAGCTAGGTTTATTTCAATTGATCTGTAATGTCTTTTGACAGTAACATTCCTAGATGATAAGTTTTATTGATGTAAGCAATGACATCATTGATGTTTTCAGTCGTGTGAATCTTCTCTTTGATGTCAGCCCTAAATGTTTCATCCTTCAAAAGTTGTTCTTGGTAGAGCCTTTGAAGTCTCTCCTTCTCGTACTTATTGAGCAGAAAAAGGAACACCAAGCTAATTACAACGAGGATATAAGCATATTGGCTCATAGGAAATCTCCCTGTATGATAAAGAAGTAGTAGTGAATAAATTGATTCAGTGGGCCTAAAATAGCAGATCAAGTTAGCAAAATTTTGATAGGCTTCTAATCCAAAGTCCGAATAGGATTTGGCGCTAGTTACTTAGATTGTTCCGTAATCAAGTAATTTAAAAAATTACGACATGAACCAAACCAAATCGATATTATTTGGTTTGGTGAGTTAGTGAAGCGTTTAGGCAATTCGCCATATAGCGATTGCCGTCAAGAGACTAGGAACTTTAGTTCCAGTCTCTTGTAACGATTTACATCTTCTCTGGCGCTTCTACTCCAAGCAAGCGAAGGGCTTCTTTGAGAACGACTGCGGTTGCGTAGCTGAGAGCTAGACGGCTGTCGCGTTCTGGACTTTCATCCAAGATACGTGTATGTGCATAGTATTTGTTGAAGGCTTGAGCAAGGCTAATTGCAAATTTAGCAATGATAGAAGGTTCAAAGTTATCTGCCGCACGGTTGATAATACGTGGGAAGTCTTGGATGAGTTTGATGATTTCCCAGCTTTCAGCATCATTCAAGCTATAGGTACCAGCTGTTTCTGGTTTGAAATCCGCTTTGCGTAAGATAGATTGGATACGAGCGTAGGCATATTGAACATAAGGACCAGTTTCCCCCTCGAAGGATACCATAGCCTCTAGGTCGAAATCGTATCCATTTGTACGGTCAGTCTTGAGGTCATAGAATTTAATGGCTCCAACCCCAACAGCATGTGCTACCTGGTCTTTATTTTCCAGTTCAGGATTTTTTGCTTCAATTTGGGCTTTGGCACGGCTAACAGCCTCTGCAACTGTAGGCTCTAGCAAGATGACATTCCCTTTACGGGTAGAGAGTTTTTTCCCTTCTTTTGTAACCAAACCAAAAGGAACGTGAGTAATGTCGTCACTCCAATCGTAGCCCATCTCTTGCAAGACAGCTTTGAGCTGTTTAAAGTGGGCAGATTGCTCTTGACCAACGACGTAGATAGATTTAGCAAATTGGTATTCGTTTTTACGGTAAAGAGCTGCAGCCAAGTCACGTGTGATGTAGAGAGTTGCACCATCAGATTTTTTGATAAGGGCTGGATGTTCAATTCCATATTTCTCGAGATTCACAACTTGGGCACCTTCTGATTCAACAAGAAGGCCTTTTTCAGAAAGAATGTCTACAACTGCATCCATCTTATCGTTGTAGAAGGCTTCTCCATTGTAGCTGTCAAATTCGACTTGCAATTCATTGTAAAGGCGGTTAAATTCCACCAAACTTTCATCACGGAACCATTGCCAAAGTGCGAGAGCTTCCTCGTCTCCATTTTCAAGTTTACGGAACCATTCGCGTGCTTCTTCATCCAAGCTAGGGTCATTTTCAGCCTCAGCATTGATGCGGACATAGAGTTTAAGAAGTTCATCGATTGGATGAGCTTTTACAGCTTCTTCGTCGCCCCATTTTTTGTAGGCAACAATCAACATCCCAAACTGTTTACCCCAGTCTCCCAAATGGTTGACCTTGACCGTTTGATAACCGATTTTTTGGAAAATATGTGACAAGCTATCTCCGATAACAGTTGAGCGTAGGTGACCAATAGAAAATGGTTTAGCGATATTGGGACTAGACATGTCGATAACAACATTTTCTTGTTTACCAATAGTTTGGTCAGCATAGTGTTCTTTTTCAGTGATAACCGCTTGCAACACTTGAGCAGAAATGGCAGATTTATCAAGGAAAAAGTTGACGTAAGGTCCTGTTGCAACAACCTTTTCAAAGGCTTGGCTATTAATTTTTTCAGCCAGTTCAGCCGCAATCATTTGAGGTGCTTTACGTTCGACTTTTGCAAGAGAAAAAGCAGGAAAAGCAATGTCTCCCATTTCTGAGTTTTTAGGGGTTTCCAGTAAATTTAAAATAGCCTCTTGGTCCAGGCTATCAATGATGCTAGCCAATTCGCTAGCAATCAATTCTTTTGTATTCATTAAGAGCTCCTTTTTGGACTTTTCTACTATTTTATCACAATTTTAAAGAAAGAAGAAAAAATTTTTGAAATCTCCTATTTTTTTGGTATAATATAGTTATAAAAATAGTTATAAATATTCACATAAGAGGATTTTATGAGAAAAAGAGATCGTCATCAGTTAATAAAAAAAATGATTACTGAGGAGAAATTAAGTACACAAAAAGAAATTCAAGATCGGTTGGAGGCACACAATGTCTTTGTGACTCAGACCACCTTGTCTCGTGATTTGCGCGAAATCGGCTTGACCAAGGTCAAGAAAAATGATATGGTGTATTATGTACTAGCAAATGAGACAGAAAAGATTGATTTGGTGGAATTTTTGTCTCATCATTTAGAAGGTGTTGCAAGAGCAGAGTTTACCTTGGTACTTCATACCAAACTGGGAGAAGCCTCTGTTTTGGCAAATATTGTAGATGCAAACAAGGATGAATGGATTTTAGGAACAGTTGCTGGTGCCAATACCTTATTGGTCATTTGTCGAGACCAGCACGTTGCCAAACTCATGGAAGATCGTTTGCTAGATTTGATGAAAGATAAGTAAGGTCTTGGGAGTTGCTCTCAAGACTTATTTTTGACAAGGAGAGACGGAAAATGGCGACAGAAAAGCTATCACCCGGCATGCAACAGTATGTGGATATTAAAAAGCAATATCCAGATGCTTTTTTGCTCTTTCGTATGGGTGATTTTTATGAATTATTTTATGAGGATGCGGTCAATGCTGCGCAGATTCTGGAAATTTCCTTAACGAGTCGCAACAAGAATGCCGACAATCCGATTCCTATGGCGGGTGTTCCCTATCATTCTGCCCAACAGTACATTGATGTCTTGATTGAGCAGGGTTATAAGGTGGCTATCGCAGAGCAGATGGAAGATCCTAAACAAGCAGTTGGGGTTGTGAAACGAGAGGTTGTTCAGGTTATTACGCCAGGGACAGTGGTCGATAGCAGTAAGCCAGACAGTCAGAACAATTTCTTGGTAGCCATAGACCGCGAAGGCAATCAATTTGGTCTAGCTTATATGGATCTAGTGACAGGTGATTTTTATGTGACGGGTCTATTGGATTTTACGCTGGTTTGTGGGGAAATCCGCAATCTCAAGGCGCGAGAAGTGGTGCTGGGCTATGACTTGTCTGAGGAAGAGGAACAAATCCTCAGTCGCCAGATGAATCTGGTGCTTTCCTATGAAAAAGAAGGCTTTGAAGACCTTCATTTACTAGATTCACGATTGGCAACTGTGGAGCAAGCGGCATCTAGTAAGCTGCTCCAGTATGTTCATCGGACTCAGATGAGGGAATTGAACCACCTCAAACCTGTTATCCGCTATGAAATCAAAGATTTCTTGCAGATGGATTATGCGACCAAGGCTAGTCTGGATTTGGTTGAGAATGCCCGTTCAGGCAAGAAGCAAGGTAGTCTTTTCTGGCTTTTGGATGAAACCAAAACAGCCATGGGTATGCGGCTCTTGCGGTCTTGGATTCATCGTCCTTTGATTGATAAGGAACGGATCATCCAACGTCAAGAAGTGGTGCAGGTCTTTCTCGACCATTTCTTTGAGCGCAGTGATTTGACAGACAGTCTCAAGGGTGTTTATGATATCGAACGCTTGGCTAGTCGTGTTTCTTTTGGCAAAACAAATCCCAAGGATCTCTTGCAGTTGGCGACCACCTTGTCTAGTGTGCCACGGATTCGTGCGATTTTAGAAGGGATGGAGCAACCTGCTCTAGTCTATCTCATCGAACAATTGGATGGAATCCCTGAGTTGGAGAGTTTGATTAGCGCAGCGATTGCTCCTGAAGCTCCTCATGTGATTACAGAAGGTGGTATTATCCGGACTGGATTTGATGAGACTTTAGATAAGTACCGTCGCGTTCTCAGAGAAGGGACTGGTTGGATTGCTGAGATTGAGGTTAAGGAGAGAGAAAGCTCTGGTATCAGCACGCTCAAGATTGACTACAATAAAAAGGATGGCTACTATTTCCATGTGACCAATTCTCAACTGGGAAATGTGCCAGCCCATTTTTTCCGCAAGGCGACGCTGAAAAACTCAGAACGTTTTGGAACCGAAGAATTAGCCCGTATCGAGGGAGATATGCTGGAAGCGCGTGAGAAGTCAGCCAACCTAGAGTATGAAATCTTTATGCGTATTCGTGAAGAGGTCAGCAAGTACATCCAACGTTTACAAGCTCTAGCCCAAGGAATTGCGACAGTTGATGTCTTACAGAGTCTGGCGGTTGTAGCTGAAACCCAGCATTTGATTCGACCAGAGTTTGGTGACGATTCACAAATCGATATCCAGAAAGGACGCCATGCTGTCGTTGAAAAGGTTATGGGGGCTCAGACCTATATTCCAAATACGATTCAGATGGCAGAAGATACCAGTATTCAGCTGATTACAGGGCCAAATATGAGCGGGAAGTCAACCTATATGCGCCAGTTAGCCATGACAGCGATTATGGCCCAGATGGGTTCCTATGTGCCAGCAGCAAGCGCCCATTTACCGATTTTTGATGCGATTTTTACCCGTATCGGAGCAGCAGATGACTTGGTGTCAGGTCAATCAACCTTTATGGTGGAGATGATGGAGGCCAACAATGCCATTTCGCATGCGACCAAGAACTCTCTCATTCTCTTTGATGAGTTAGGTCGTGGAACTGCAACTTATGACGGAATGGCTCTTGCTCAATCTATCATCGAATACATCCATGAGCACATCGGAGCCAAGACCCTCTTTGCGACCCACTACCATGAGTTGACTAGTCTGGAGTCGAGTTTACAACACTTGGTCAATGTCCATGTGGCAACTTTGGAGAAGGATGGGCAGGTCACCTTCCTTCATAAGATTGAACCAGGTCCAGCTGATAAATCTTACGGTATCCATGTTGCCAAGATTGCTGGCTTGCCAGCAGATCTCCTAGCAAGAGCGGATAAGATTTTGACTCAGTTAGAGAATCAAGGAACAGAAAGTCCTGCTCCCATGAGACAAACAAGTGCCGTCACTGAACAGATTTCACTCTTTGATACGGCAGAAGAACATCCTATCCTAGCAGAATTGTCTAAACTGGATGTTTACAATATGACACCTATGCAGGCTATGAATGTCTTAGTAGAGTTAAAACAAAAATTATAAAGAATGAATTACTTGTCATTCTAGCTGTATCAAGGAGACTTCTTTGACAATCCTCCGCTTTTTTGCTAGAATAACATCACACAAACAGAATGAAAAGGAGCTGACGCATTGTCGCTCCCTTTTGTCTATTTTTTAAGGAGAAAGTATGCTGATTCAGAAAATAAAAACCTACAAGTGGCAGGCCTTAGCTTCGCTCCTGATGACAGGCTTGATGGTTGCTAGTTCACTTTTGCAACCACGTTACCTGCAGGAAGTGTTAGACGCCCTCCTTGCTGGAAAATATGAAGCTATTTACAGTATCGGGGCTTGGTTGATTGGTGTGGCCTTGGTCGGTCTAGTTGCTGGTGGGCTCAATGTTGTCCTTGCGGCCTATATTGCCCAAGGAGTTTCATCCGATCTTCGGGAGGATGCCTTCCGTAAAATCCAAACCTTTTCTTATGCCAATATTGAACAATTTAATGCGGGAAATCTAGTCGTTCGCATGACAAATGATATCAACCAGATTCAGAACGTCGTCATGATGACCTTTCAAATTCTTTTCAGACTTCCTCTCTTGTTCATCGGTTCGTTTATTCTGGCGGTTCAAACCTTACCTTCTCTGTGGTGGGTGATTGTTCTCATGGTAATCTTAATTTTTGGCTTGACTGCTGTCATGATGGGTATGATGGGGCCTCGTTTTGCCAAGTTTCAAACCCTTCTTGAGCGCATCAATGCCATTGCCAAGGAAAATCTGCGCGGTGTTCGTGTGGTCAAGTCCTTTGTCCAAGAAAAAGAGCAGTTTGCTAAGTTTACGGAGGTTTCAGACGAGCTTCTCGGTCAAAATCTTTACATCGGTTATGCCTTTTCAGTAGTGGAACCTTTCATGATGTTGGTCGGCTATGGGGCGGTATTTCTCTCTATTTGGCTAGTTGCAGGGATAGTTCAGTCGGATCCGTCGGTTGTTGGTTCCATTGCTTCCTTTGTCAATTACCTAAGCCAGATTATCTTTACCATTGTTATGGTTGGATTTTTGGGAAATTCTGTCAGTCGTGCCATGATTTCTATGCGTCGTATTCGAGAAATTCTTGACGCAGAGCCAGCCATGACCTTCAAGGATGTCCCAGATGAAGAGTTGGTCGGCAGTCTTAGCTTTGAAAATGTGACCTTTACCTATCCAATGGATAAGGAACCGATGTTGAAAGATGTGAGCTTTACTGTCGAACCTGGTCAAATGGTTGGTGTCGTTGGAGCGACTGGTGCAGGAAAATCAACCTTGGCTCAATTGATTCCACGTCTCTTTGATCCACAGGACGGGGCCATTAAAATCGGTGGCAAGGATATTCGAGAAGTGAGTGAAGGAACCTTGCGTAAAACAGTTTCTATCGTTCTTCAGCGTGCCATTCTCTTTAGTGGGACGATTGCAGATAACTTGAGACAGGGTAAGGGAGATGCCACTCTATTTGAAATGGAGCGCGCAGCCAATATTGCCCAAGCCAGTGAATTCATTCATCGTATGGAGAAAACCTTTGAAAGTCCGGTTGAGGAACGGGGAACCAACTTCTCAGGTGGGCAAAAGCAAAGGATGTCGATTGCTCGTGGGATTGTCAGCAATCCGCGTATTCTGATTTTTGACGATTCGACCTCGGCCTTGGATGCCAAGTCAGAGCGCCTGGTGCAAGAAGCTTTGAATAAGGACTTGAAAGGGACGACAACCATTATCATCGCGCAAAAGATTAGCTCGGTTGTTCATGCAGATAAAATCTTGGTTCTAGACCAAGGACGATTGATTGGTCAAGGTACGCATGCAGACTTGGTTGCCAACAATGCTGTTTACCGTGAAATCTACGAAACACAGAAAGGAAAGGAGGAGTAAAATGAAGACAGTTCAATTTTTTTGGAATTATTTTAAAGTCTATAAGCTATCATTTGTAGTTGTTATCCTGATGATTGTTCTGGCGACTCTTGCCCAAGCTCTCTTTCCGGTATTTTCTGGACAAGCAGTGACGCAGTTAGCTAATTTAGTTCAAGCTTATAAAGATGGCAATCCAGAACTTGTTTGGCAAAGCCTATCAGGAATCATGGTCAATCTTGGTCTGCTAGTTTTGGTTCTATTTATCTCCAGTGTCATATACATGTGTCTCATGACGCGCGTGATTGCAGAGTCGACCAACGAGATGCGCAAAGGCCTCTTCGGTAAGCTTGCTCGCTTGACGGTTTCTTTCTTTGACCGCCGACAAGATGGCGATATCTTGTCTCGTTTTACCAGTGATTTGGACAATATACTCCAAGCCTTTAACGAAAGCTTGATTCAGGTCATGAGCAATATTGTTTTATACATTGGTCTGATTCTTGTCATGTTTTCGAGAAATGTAACTCTGACCCTCATCACTATCGCCAGCACACCAGTGGCCTTCCTCATGCTGATTTTCATCGTGAAAATGGCCCGCAAATACACCAACCTCCAGCAGAAAGAGGTAGGGAAGCTCAATGCCTATATGGATGAGAGTATCTCAGGTCAAAAAGCTGTCATTGTGCAAGGGATTCAAGAGGATATGATGGCAGGATTTCTTGAGCAAAATGAGCGCGTGCGCAAGGCAACCTTTAAAGGAAGAATGTTCTCAGGGATTCTTTTCCCTGTCATGAATGGGATGAGTCTGGTCAACACAGCCATCGTTATCTTTGCTGGTTCAGCTGTACTGTTGAATGATAAGACTATTGAAACAAGTACAGCCCTAGGTTTGATTGTTATGTTTGCCCAATTTTCTCAGCAGTACTACCAGCCTATTATTCAAGTTGCGGCTAGTTGGGGAAGCCTTCAGTTAGCCTTTACAGGTGCTGAACGAATTCAGGAAATGTTTGACGCAGAGGAAGAAATTCGACCTAAAAATGCTCCGACCTTCACTCAGTTGCAAGAAGGTGTCGAAATCCGTTATATAGATTTTTCATACTTACCTGATAAACCTATTTTGAAAGATGTCAGCATTTCTGCCCCTAAAGGTCAGATGACAGCAGTTGTTGGGCCGACAGGGTCAGGGAAAACGACTATTATGAACCTCATCAATCGCTTTTATGATGTTGATTCTGGTGGTATTTATTTTGACGGCAAAGACATCCGTGACTACGACTTGGATAGCCTCAGAAGCAAGGTGGGAATTGTCTTGCAAGATTCGGTCTTGTTTAGCGGAACGATTCGAGACAATATCCGTTTTGGTGTGCCAGATGCTAGTCAGGAAATGATTGAGGCAGCAGCCAAGGCAACCCATATTCACGACTATATCGAAAGTTTGCCTGATAAATACGATACTCTTATAGATGATGACCAGAGCATCTTTTCAACAGGGCAGAAGCAATTGATTTCTATCGCTCGAACCCTGATGACAGATCCAGAAGTTCTCATTCTAGATGAAGCCACTTCAAACGTAGATACGGTGACAGAAAGCAAGATTCAGCATGCCATGGAGGCAGTTGTAGCAGGTAGAACTAGTTTCGTTATTGCCCATCGTTTGAAGACCATCCTCAATGCAGACCAGATTATTGTCCTCAAAGATGGAGAAGTCATTGAACGTGGTAACCACCATGAACTCTTGAAGTTAGGTGGATTTTACTCAGAACTCTATCACAATCAATTTGTTTTTGAATAAGAAAAAAGTTGTCCTATTCGGGCAGCTTTTTCTTGTCCATAAAAAATTTTTATCACAGCCTTAAAAAAAACATATTAGACGAAAGTCATTTTGAGTGATATGATAGGACTATCGTTAACATTCGAAAGGAGAGATATCATGGCCAGAACGGTTGTAGGAGTTGCTGCAAATCTATGTCCCGTAGACGCGGAAGGAAAAAACATTCATTCATCTGTATCTTGTAGATTTGCAGAGAGCATTCGTCAAGTCGGTGGCCTCCCTTTAGTCATTCCTGTTGGTGATGAGTCAGTTGTACGCGACTATGTAGAAATGATTGACAAGCTCATCTTGACAGGTGGGCAAAATGTCCATCCTCAGTTTTATGGAGAGAAAAAGACTATTGAGAGCGATGATTACAATCTAGTACGTGATGAGTTTGAACTGGCTCTCTTGAAAGAAGCGCTCCGTCAGAATAAACCAATTATGGCAATCTGTCGCGGTGTCCAACTTGTCAATGTTGCCTTTGGGGGAACCCTCAATCAAGAAATCGAAGGTCACTGGCAAGGCCTGCCTTTCGGAACATCTCATTCTATTGAGACAGTAGAAGGAAGCGTGGTGGCCAAGCTGTTTGGAAAAGAAAGTCAGGTTAACTCGGTCCATCGTCAAAGCATTAAAGATTTGGCACCTAATTTCCGCGTAACTGCTATTGATCCAAGAGACCAAACCATCGAAGCGATTGAGTCTATCGACGACCACCGCATTATCGGTTTACAGTGGCATCCAGAGTTTCTGGTTAATGAAGAAGATGGTAATTTAGAATTATTTGAGTATTTATTGAATGAACTGTAACGACTGGGACATCTAGTCGTTCTTTCTTTTATTTTTTCAAAATTTTTGGAATGTGGGATTTTTACGCAAACGTTTGAATTCTGATAAAAATTGGAGAAATTCGACAAAAAAACTTGAAAAAAACGAAGGTAAGCGTTATGATAGAAAAGAAGAAATATTGGAGGAATAACATGTCACATATTAAATTTGATTATTCAAAAGTTTTAGACAAATTTGTTGCACCACATGAAGTGGAATACATGCAATCACAAGTAACAGCAGCAGATGAATTGATCCGTAAAGGAACTGGTGCTGGTAGCGACTTCTTGGGATGGTTGGATCTTCCTGAAAACTACGACCGCGAAGAATTTGACCGTATCTTGAAAGCTGCTGAGCAAATCAAATCAGACAGCGATGTTTTGGTTGTGATCGGTATCGGTGGATCTTACCTTGGTGCTAAAGCAGCAATCGACTTCTTGAACCACCACTTTGCTAACTTGCAAACAAAAGAAGAACGCAAAGCTCCACAAATCCTTTACGCAGGAAATTCAATCTCATCTACTTACCTTGCTGACTTGGTAGAGTATGTTGCAGACAAAGACTTCTCAGTAAACGTGATTTCTAAATCAGGTACAACAACTGAACCAGCTATCGCTTTCCGTGTCTTCAAAGAACTCTTGGTTAAGAAATACGGTCAAGAAGAAGCCAACAAACGTATCTATGCAACAACTGACCGCCAAAAAGGTGCTGTTAAGGTTGAGGCAGACGCTAACGGTTGGGAAACATTTGTTGTTCCAGATGATATCGGTGGACGCTTCTCAGTATTGACAGCCGTTGGCTTGCTTCCAATCGCAGCATCAGGAGCTGACATCAAAGCCCTTATGGAAGGTGCGAATGCAGCTCGCAAAGACTACACTTCAGATAAAATCTCTGAAAACGAAGCTTACCAATACGCAGCAGTTCGTAACATCCTTTACCGTAAAGGTTATGCAACTGAGATTTTGGTAAACTACGAGCCATCACTTCAATACTTCTCAGAGTGGTGGAAACAATTGGCTGGTGAATCAGAAGGAAAAGACCAAAAAGGTATCTACCCAACTTCAGCCAACTTCTCAACTGACTTGCACTCACTTGGTCAATTTATCCAAGAAGGAACTCGTATCATGTTTGAAACAGTTGTCCGTGTTGACAAACCTCGTAAAAACGTGATTATCCCTAGCTTGGAAGAAGACCTTGATGGACTTGGTTACCTTCAAGGAAAAGACGTTGACTTTGTAAACAAAAAAGCGACTGACGGTGTTCTTCTTGCCCACACAGACGGTGATGTACCAAACATGTACGTGACTCTTCCAGAGCAAGACGCTTTCACTCTTGGTTATACAATCTACTTCTTCGAATTGGCTATCGCTCTTTCAGGTTACTTGAATGCTATCAACCCATTTGACCAACCAGGTGTTGAAGCCTACAAACGTAACATGTTCGCCCTTCTTGAAAAACCAGGATTTGAAGAATTGAGCAAAGAACTTAACGCACGTCTATAATAGAAGAAAAGAGTGGTTTGTCCACTCTTTTTACTCTCTTTATTCATAGAAATTGGACTCAGCCAAGACTTGTGATATAATATAGAGAGCAAAAAGGCAGACGCCTAATACTCTTCGAAAATCAAATTCAAACCGCGTCAACGTCGTCTTGCCGTACTCAAGTACAGCCTGCGGCTAGTTTCCTAGTTTGCTCTTTGATTTTCATTGAGTATAAAGACTTTATAGGAGAAACTATGTCAAAAGATATCCGCGTACGTTACGCACCAAGTCCAACAGGACTATTACACATCGGAAATGCCCGTACAGCATTGTTCAACTACTTGTATGCGCGCCATCATGGTGGAACTTTTATCATTCGTATTGAAGATACTGACCGAAAACGTCATGTTGAGGATGGTGAACGTTCACAGCTTGAAAACCTTCGTTGGTTAGGCATGGATTGGGATGAAAGCCCAGAAACACATGAAAACTACCGCCAGTCTGAACGTTTGGACTTGTATCAAAAATACATCAATCAACTATTAGCTGAAGGAAAAGCCTACAAATCTTACGTTACAGAAGAAGAGCTGGCAGCTGAACGCGAACGCCAAGAAGCAGCTGGTGAAACACCTCGTTATATCAACGAATACATCGGTATGAGTGAAGAGGAAAAAGTGGCTTACATCACAGAACGTGAAGCAGCAGGGATCATCCCAACCGTTCGCTTGGCTGTCAATGAGTCAGGTATCTACAAGTGGCATGATATGGTTAAAGGCGATATCGAATTTGAAGGTGGCAATATCGGTGGTGACTGGGTTATTCAAAAGAAAGACGGTTACCCAACTTACAACTTTGCCGTTGTCATCGATGACCATGATATGCAAATTTCTCACGTAATCCGTGGAGACGACCACATTGCTAATACACCAAAACAGCTCATGGTTTATGAAGCACTTGGTTGGGAAGCTCCAGAGTTTGGTCACATGACTTTGATTATCAACTCTGAAACTGGGAAAAAATTGTCTAAACGTGACACCAACACCCTTCAGTTTATCGAAGACTACCGTAAAAAAGGCTATTTACCAGAAGCAGTCTTTAACTTTATTGCTCTTCTTGGTTGGAACCCAGGTGGCGAAGATGAGATTTTCTCTCGTGAAGAACTCATTAAACTTTTCGATGAAAACCGCCTGAGCAAGTCTCCAGCAGCCTTTGACCAGAAAAAACTAGACTGGATGAGCAATGATTATATCAAGAATGCAGACCTAGAAACTATCTTTGAAATGGCAAAACCATTTCTAGAAGAAGCAGGTCGATTGACTGACAAGGCTGAAAAATTAGTTGAGCTCTATAAACCACAAATGAAATCAGTTGATGAAATTATTCCATTGACAGATCTCTTCTTCTCAGATTTCCCAGAATTGACCGAAGCAGAGCGCGAGATCATGGCAGGTGAAACAGTCCCAACAGTTCTTGAATCCTTCAAAGCAAAACTTGAAGCGATGACAGATGATGAATTTGTAACAGAGAATATCTTCCCACAAATTAAAGCAGTCCAAAAAGAAACAGGTATTAAAGGAAAAAATCTCTTCATGCCAATTCGTATTGCTGTTTCAGGTGAAATGCATGGACCAGAATTGCCAGATACTATCTTCTTGTTAGGTCGTGAAAAATCAATCCAGCATATCGAAAATATGTTAAAGGAAATCTCTAAGTAAGAAGGGTACAATAATGGACATCTGGGAAAAGATGTATGAAGAAGCACAGAAACTATACGATCCACATGAAGTATCTGATTTTGTTTATGCTAATCATGTCGTTGCCGCAGTAGAAGCAGAAGATGGACAAATATTTACAGGATTCTGTATGGAGGGAACTTGTGGTGTTTTCCATCTCTGCGCAGAGCGGGCAGCACTCTTCAATATGTACCAATTTTCGGGACGAACTAAGGTTAAAAAAGTCTTAGCCTTTCGAGATAAACCACCTTATGGTGGAAGTTCAGCCATGCCTTGCGGTGCCTGTAGAGAATTCCTTTTAGAGCTTAATGCTGAAAATAAAGATGCAGAATTCATGATGGACTACGATACAAGAAAGACGGTGAAAGTCGCAGAACTAATCCCCTATTGGTGGGGAGAAGAACGTGCTTCCAAGTTTAATAATCAATAGAAGAGTCAGTATAATTCTGGCTCTTTTTACTATAATTTGAAAAACTGTACTTGAAAAGAATTGAAAAAAGGTAAATTCCCAAAGTAACTTCCACCGCTAAACCAAGTGGAAGTTAATCTGATAAAAATTCTAAAAATCCTAAAAATCAGTGAACATCCGTGTCAGGGCAAATTCCACTGGTTTTAATCATGTTTGATTTCATAGCTTTTGTAGACAAAATGAATCGAAAAAAAGAGCGCACAAAACCCCCTCATCTGAAAGCGTTTCAGATTAAGTTCCGCTATGGTGGAAGTTACTTTGAGAAGTTACGAGATTTGAAAAAATGAAAAAAGTTTAAAAAAGTAGTTGACAAAAAACAAAAAGCCGGTATAATAGTAAGAGTTGAAAATAACAACTCAGGTCCGTTGGTCAAGGGGTTAAGACACCGCCTTTTCACGGCGGTAACACGGGTTCGAATCCCGTACGGACTATGGTATGTTGCAGTTGAAACACTTGATGAAAAAAGTTTTAAAAAAAATTCAAAAAAGTGTTGACAAGCGAAAGTAACTGTGATATACTAATATAGTTGTCACTTGAGAGAAGTGAGTGACAAAGACCTTTGAAAACTGAACAAGACGAACCAATGTGCAGGGCACTACAACTAAGGTTGTAGTACTGAACAATGAAAAACAATAAATCTGTCAGTGACAGAAATGAGTGAGAACTCAAACTTTTAATGAGAGTTTGATCCTGGCTCAGGACGAACGCTGGCGGCGTGCCTAATACATGCAAGTAGAACGCTGAAGGAGGAGCTTACTTCTCCGGATGAGTTGCGAACGGGTGAGTAACGCGTAGGTAACCTGCCTGGTAGCGGGGGATAACTATTGGAAACGATAGCTAATACCGCATAAGAGTAGATGTTGCATGACATTTGCTTAAAAGGTGCAATTGCATCACTACCAGATGGACCTGCGTTGTATTAGCTAGTTGGTGGGGTAACGGCTCACCAAGGCGACGATACATAGCCGACCTGAGAGGGTGATCGGCCACACTGGGACTGAGACACGGCCCAGACTCCTACGGGAGGCAGCAGTAGGGAATCTTCGGCAATGGACGGAAGTCTGACCGAGCAACGCCGCGTGAGTGAAGAAGGTTTTCGGATCGTAAAGCTCTGTTGTAAGAGAAGAACGAGTGTGAGAGTGGAAAGTTCACACTGTGACGGTATCTTACCAGAAAGGGACGGCTAACTACGTGCCAGCAGCCGCGGTAATACGTAGGTCCCGAGCGTTGTCCGGATTTATTGGGCGTAAAGCGAGCGCAGGCGGTTAGATAAGTCTGAAGTTAAAGGCTGTGGCTTAACCATAGTACGCTTTGGAAACTGTTTAACTTGAGTGCAAGAGGGGAGAGTGGAATTCCATGTGTAGCGGTGAAATGCGTAGATATATGGAGGAACACCGGTGGCGAAAGCGGCTCTCTGGCTTGTAACTGACGCTGAGGCTCGAAAGCGTGGGGAGCAAACAGGATTAGATACCCTGGTAGTCCACGCCGTAAACGATGAGTGCTAGGTGTTAGACCCTTTCCGGGGTTTAGTGCCGCAGCTAACGCATTAAGCACTCCGCCTGGGGAGTACGACCGCAAGGTTGAAACTCAAAGGAATTGACGGGGGCCCGCACAAGCGGTGGAGCATGTGGTTTAATTCGAAGCAACGCGAAGAACCTTACCAGGTCTTGACATCCCTCTGACCGCTCTAGAGATAGAGTTTTCCTTCGGGACAGAGGTGACAGGTGGTGCATGGTTGTCGTCAGCTCGTGTCGTGAGATGTTGGGTTAAGTCCCGCAACGAGCGCAACCCCTATTGTTAGTTGCCATCATTCAGTTGGGCACTCTAGCGAGACTGCCGGTAATAAACCGGAGGAAGGTGGGGATGACGTCAAATCATCATGCCCCTTATGACCTGGGCTACACACGTGCTACAATGGCTGGTACAACGAGTCGCAAGCCGGTGACGGCAAGCTAATCTCTTAAAGCCAGTCTCAGTTCGGATTGTAGGCTGCAACTCGCCTACATGAAGTCGGAATCGCTAGTAATCGCGGATCAGCACGCCGCGGTGAATACGTTCCCGGGCCTTGTACACACCGCCCGTCACACCACGAGAGTTTGTAACACCCGAAGTCGGTGAGGTAACCGTAAGGAGCCAGCCGCCTAAGGTGGGATAGATGATTGGGGTGAAGTCGTAACAAGGTAGCCGTATCGGAAGGTGCGGCTGGATCACCTCCTTTCTAAGGATAAGGAACTGCGCATTGGTCTTGTTTAGTCTTGAGAGGTCTTGTGGGGCCTTAGCTCAGCTGGGAGAGCGCCTGCTTTGCACGCAGGAGGTCAGCGGTTCGATCCCGCTAGGCTCCATTGGTGAGAGATCACCAAGTAATGCACATTGAAAATTGAATATCTATATCAAATAGTAACAAGAAAATAAACCGAAAACGCTGTAGTATTAATAAGAGTTTATGACTGAAAGGTCAAAAAATAAGGTTAAGTTAATAAGGGCGCACGGTGGATGCCTTGGCACTAGGAGCCGAAGAAGGACGTGACAAACGACGATATGCCTTGGGTAGCTGTAAGTAAGCGATGATCCAGGGATTTCCGAATGGGGGAACCCAACAGGTACTACCTGTTACCCGCATCTGTTAAGGATGTGAGGAGGAAGACGCAGTGAACTGAAACATCTAAGTAGCTGCAGGAAGAGAAAGCAAAAGCGATTGCCTTAGTAGCGGCGAGCGAAACGGCAGGAGGGCAAACCGAAGAGTTTACTCTTCGGGGTTGTAGGACTGCAATGTGGACTCAAAGATTATAGAAGAATGATTTGGGAAGATCAGCCAAAGAGAGTAATAGCCTCGTATTTAAAATAGTCTTTGTACCTAGCAGTATCCTGAGTACGGCGGGACACGCGAAATCCCGTCGGAATCTGGGAGGACCATCTCCCAACCCTAAATACTCCCTAGTGACCGATAGTGAACCAGTACCGTGAGGGAAAGGTGAAAAGCACCCCGGGAGGGGAGTGAAATAGAACCTGAAACCGTGTGCCTACAACAAGTTCGAGCCCGTTAATGGGTGAGAGCGTGCCTTTTGTAGAATGAACCGGCGAGTTACGTTATGATGCGAGGTTAAGTTGAAGAGACGGAGCCGTAGGGAAACCGAGTCTGAACAGGGCGAATTAGTATCATGACGTAGACCCGAAACCATGTGACCTACCCATGAGCAGGTTGAAGGTGCGGTAAGACGCACTGGAGGACCGAACCAGGGCACGTTGAAAAGTGCTTGGATGACTTGTGGGTAGCGGAGAAATTCCAAACGAACTTGGAGATAGCTGGTTCTCTCCGAAATAGCTTTAGGGCTAGCGTCGACATTAAGATTCTTGGAGGTAGAGCACTGTTTGGGTGAGGGGTCCATCCCGGATTACCAATCTCAGATAAACTCCGAATGCCAATGAATTATGGTCGGCAGTCAGACTGCGAGTGCTAAGATCCGTAGTCGAAAGGGAAACAGCCCAGACCACCAGCTAAGGTCCCAAAATAATTGTTAAGTGGAAAAGGATGTGGGGTTGCACAGACAACTAGGATGTTAGCTTAGAAGCAGCTATTCATTCAAAGAGTGCGTAATAGCTCACTAGTCGAGTGACCCTGCGCCGAAAATGTACCGGGGCTAAAACAATTTACCGAAGCTGTGGATACCTTTATAGGTATGGTAGGAGAGCGTTCTATGTGTGAAGAAGGTGTACCGTGAGGAGTGCTGGAACGCATAGAAGTGAGAATGCCGGTATGAGTAGCGAAAGACAGGTGAGAATCCTGTCCACCGTAAGACTAAGGTTTCCAGGGGAAGGCTCGTCCGCCCTGGGTTAGTCGGGACCTAAGGAGAGACCGAAAGGTGTATCCGATGGACAACAGGTTGATATTCCTGTACTAGAGTATGTAGTGATGGAGGGACGCAGTAGGCTAACTAAAGCAGACGATTGGAAGTGTCTGTCTAAGCAGTGAGGTGTGATATGAGTCAAATGCTTATATCTGTAACATTGAGCTGTGATGGGGAGCGAAGTTTAGTAGCGAAGTTAGTGACGTCACACTGCCAAGAAAAGCTTCTAGCGTTTAAACATACTCTACCCGTACCGCAAACCGACACAGGTAGTCGAGGCGAGTAGCCTCAGGTGAGCGAGAGAACTCTCGTTAAGGAACTCGGCAAAATGACCCCGTAACTTCGGGAGAAGGGGTGCTGATTTTAAGTCAGCCGCAGTGAATAGGCCCAAGCAACTGTTTATCAAAAACACAGCTCTCTGCTAAATCGTAAGATGATGTATAGGGGGTGACGCCTGCCCGGTGCTGGAAGGTTAAGAGGAGTGCTTAGCGTAAGCGAAGGTATGAATTGAAGCCCCAGTAAACGGCGGCCGTAACTATAACGGTCCTAAGGTAGCGAAATTCCTTGTCGGGTAAGTTCCGACCCGCACGAAAGGCGTAATGATTTGGGCACTGTCTCAACGAGAGACTCGGTGAAATTTTAGTACCTGTGAAGATGCAGGTTACCCGCGACAGGACGGAAAGACCCCATGGAGCTTTACTGCAGTTTGATATTGAGTGTCTGTACCACATGTACAGGATAGGTAGGAGTCTAAGAGATCGGGACGCCAGTTTCGAAGGAGACGTTGTTGGGATACTACCCTTGTGTTATGGCCACTCTAACCCGGATAGGTGATCCCTATCGGAGACAGTGTCTGACGGGCAGTTTGACTGGGGCGGTCGCCTCCTAAAAGGTAACGGAGGCGCCCAAAGGTTCCCTCAGAATGGTTGGAAATCATTCGCAGAGTGTAAAGGTATAAGGGAGCTTGACTGCGAGAGCTACAACTCGAGCAGGGACGAAAGTCGGGCTTAGTGATCCGGTGGTTCCGTATGGAAGGGCCATCGCTCAACGGATAAAAGCTACCCTGGGGATAACAGGCTTATCTCCCCCAAGAGTTCACATCGACGGGGAGGTTTGGCACCTCGATGTCGGCTCGTCGCATCCTGGGGCTGTAGTCGGTCCCAAGGGTTGGGCTGTTCGCCCATTAAAGCGGCACGCGAGCTGGGTTCAGAACGTCGTGAGACAGTTCGGTCCCTATCCGTCGCGGGCGTAGGAAATTTGAGAGGATCTGCTCCTAGTACGAGAGGACCAGAGTGGACTTACCGCTGGTGTACCAGTTGTCTTGCCAAAGGCATCGCTGGGTAGCTATGTAGGGAAGGGATAAACGCTGAAAGCATCTAAGTGTGAAACCCACCTCAAGATGAGATTTCCCATGATTTTATATCAGTAAGAGCCCTGAGAGATGATCAGGTAGATAGGTTAGAAGTGGAAGTGTGGCGACACATGTAGCGGACTAATACTAATAGCTCGAGGACTTATCCAAAGTAACTGAGAATATGAAAGCGTAGTGTTTTCTTGATTTGAATAGATATTCAATTTTGAGTAGGTATTACTCAGAGTTAAGTGACGATAGCCTAGGAGATACACCTGTACCCATGCCGAACACAGTAGTTAAGCCCTAGAACGCCGGAAGTAGTTGGGGGTTGCCCCCTGTGAGATATGGAAGTCGCTTAGCTCTAGGGAGTTTAGCTCAGCTGGGAGAGCATCTGCCTTACAAGCAGAGGGTCAGCGGTTCGATCCCGTTAACTCCCATTTAAGCGGGTGTAGTTTAGTGGTAAAACTACAGCCTTCCAAGCTGTTGTCGCGAGTTCGATTCTCGTCACCCGCTTTGAACTTTGTTCTTTGTACCAAGTTTTTAACTTGGGCGCGTAGCTCAGGTGGTTAGAGCGCACGCCTGATAAGCGTGAGGTCGGTGGTTCGAGTCCACTCGTGCCCATAGTGTTTAGTCCATTACTAGAGGATTGAAATATTATCTTTTTGCTAAGAGGACACGGGTTTATTCCCGTATAAACTATTTTGGAGGATTACCCAAGTCCGGCTGAAGGGAACGGTCTTGAAAACCGTCAGGCGTGTAAAAGCGTGCGTGGGTTCGAATCCCACATCCTCCTTTTGTATTAACGCGGGATGGAGCAGCTCGGTAGCTCGTCGGGCTCATAACCCGAAGGTCGTAGGTTCAAATCCTGCTCCCGCAATAAGGCTCGGTAGCTCAGTTGGTAGAGCAATGGATTGAAGCTCCATGTGTCGGCGGTTCGATTCCGTCTCGCGCCATTTATATATTTTGGAAGGGTAGCGAAGAGGCTAAACGCGGCGGACTGTAAATCCGCTCCTTCGGGTTCGGGGGTTCGAATCCCTCCCCTTCCATTTTACGGGCATAGTTTAAAGGTAGAACTAAGGTCTCCAAAACCTTCAGTGTGGGTTCAATTCCTACTGCCCGTGTTAATAGAATTATGGCGGGTGTGGTGAAGTGGTTAACACACCAGATTGTGGCTCTGGCATGCGTGGGTTCGATCCCCATCACTCGCCTATTTTATATTATTGGGGTATAGCCAAGCGGTAAGGCAAGGGACTTTGACTCCCTCATGCGTTGGTTCGAATCCAGCTACCCCAGTTACTATTTGCCGGCGTGGCGGAATTGGCAGACGCGCTGGACTCAAAATCCAGTGTCCGCAAGGACGTGCCGGTTCGACCCCGGCCGCCGGTATAGTATAGAGTTAAGGAACGTTGTAAATCTTCGTTCCTTTTTTGTATTATTTTTGCTATAATAGTAGTTATTCAAATTTTATTTAGATTATGAAAGTGTAGGAAAGTATGTCTCGTTCTATCGATTTATTAAAACATCGGTATTTGAAAAATATTAAAGAAAATCCTGAATTGTTTGTCGGGATTGAGCTGGAATATCCTGTTACAAATTTAGAAGGGGATGCTACAGATACTGAAGTTATCAAAGGATTATTCCGATATTTAGTTTCTGCTTTGAATTTAGCTGTAGAAAAGGTAGATGATTTTGGGACTCCTATTCAGTTAGTGGAGCCAGTAAGTCAGGATGCTATTTTATTTGAAGTTTCCTATACCACGATAGAGTTTGCATTTGGTAAGGCTGAAACGATTCAAGAGGTAGAAAATCGTTTCAACAATTATATGGATGTAATTCAGAAAAAGTTAGCTGAATCAAATCATGCTATTGTTGGCTGTGGTATTCATCCCAACTGGGATAAAAATGAGAATTGTCCAGTGGCTTATCCACGGTATCGCATGTTGATGGACTATTTGAATTTGAGTAGCAACGTGACTGACTCATACTTACATCAATTCCCTGAATATGGTGCTTTTATCTGTGGGAGCCAGGTTCAGTTGGATGTTTCAAAGTCTAACTACTTACGAGTGATTAATGCTTTTACCCAAATTGAAGGGGCTAAGGCTTATTTATTTGCAAATTCTGAGTTTACAGGTACGGATTGGGATACGAAAATTTCAAGGGATATTTTCTGGGAAGAATCCATGCATGGTATCTATACAGAGAATGTTGGGGTTAATGCTAGACTCTTTAATGATGAAGCTGATTTTTTTGACTATCTAGATCATTCTGCAATTTTTACTGCGGAACGTGATGGACAAACCTATTATTTTTATCCGATTCAGGCTAGGGACTATTTGGCTACATCTGAAATCCAAGCATATGCTCTTAATGGGGATGAGGTTCTTATTTACCCTCAAGAGAAAGACTTTGAAACTCATCGTAGTTATCAGTACCAAGACTTAACGACTCGAGGAACAGTTGAGTTTCGTAGTGTGTGTACACAGCCACTTGATAGGACTTTTGCTTCTGCTGCCTTTCACTTGGGATTGTTGTGTAATTTAGACAAGTTAGAAGCTTACTTAGAAACAGCACCTTTCTTTAAAGAATTTGGTCGTGATTACAAGTTTTTAAGACGACAATTTTCTAAGAAAAAGCTAGCATATGAGGAGAAAACTGCGATTATAGAGTTTTCCAAAGACTTACTACTACTAGCTGAGGAAGGACTGGAGATGAGAAATAAGCAAGAAATGACCTATTTACAGCCTTTGAAAGAAGAATTGAGCATATAATTTCTCTTATAAAGGGAGAATTTTCTGAAAAATCATGATATAATGGAAGAGACTATAGATAAAGGATAGAGAGTAATGACATTAGTTTATCAATCAACGCGTGATGCCAACAATACAGTAACTGCTAGCCAAGCTATTTTGCAAGGTTTGGCGACGGACGGCGGTTTGTTTACACCGCTTACTTATCCAAAGATAGATTTGGACTTTGACAAATTGAAAGATGCTTCTTACCAAGAAGTAGCTAAGTTAGTTTTGTCAGCATTTTTAGATGACTTTACAGCTGAGGAGTTGGACTACTGTATCAACAATGCCTACGATAGCAAATTTGATACTCCAGCTATCGCGCCATTAGTGAAATTAGACGGGCAATATAACTTGGAACTTTTCCATGGTTCAACAATTGCTTTTAAGGATATGGCCTTGTCTATTTTGCCATACTTTATGACAACAGCTGCTAAGAAGCATGGTTTGGAGAACAAGATTGTCATCTTAACAGCAACATCTGGTGATACTGGGAAAGCTGCTATGGCAGGATTTGCAGATGTACCTGGTACTGAGATTATCGTCTTTTATCCAAAGGATGGTGTCAGCAAGGTTCAAGAGTTGCAAATGACCACTCAGACTGGTGATAATACTCATGTTATCGCTATTGATGGTAACTTTGACGATGCGCAAACAAATGTGAAGCATATGTTTAACGATGTGGTTCTTCGTGAAAGATTAGCGGCCAACAAGTTGCAATTTTCATCTGCAAACTCTATGAATATCGGTCGTTTGGTGCCACAGATTGTTTATTATGTTTATGCCTATGCTAAGTTGATTAAGTCTGGTGAGATTGTGGCTGGTGATAAGGTCAACTTCACAGTACCAACTGGAAACTTTGGAAATATCTTGGCTGCCTTTTATGCTAAGCAAATTGGTCTACCAGTTGGCAAATTAATCTGTGCTTCAAATGACAACAATGTTTTGACAGACTTCTTCAAGACACGTGTTTACGACAAGAAGCGTGAGTTTAAGGTAACAACTAGTCCATCTATGGATATTTTGGTATCTTCAAACTTGGAGCGCTTGATTTTCCATCTTTTGGATAATAATGCGGTTAAGACAGCTGAACTTATGAATGCCTTGAACACGCAAGGTCAATATGAGTTGACAGACTTTGATGCAGTGATTTTGGACCTCTTTGCAGCTGAATATGCGACTGAGGAAGAGACGGCAGCAGAAATCAAGCGCGTTTATGAGTCAGATTCTTATATCGAGGATCCACATACGGCGGTTGCCTCAGCAGTTTATAAAAAATACCAAGCTGCTACTGGAGATGTAACTAAGACAGTGATTGCTTCAACAGCTAGTCCATACAAGTTCCCGGTAGTTGCTGTAGAAGCGGTAACAGGGGAATCAGGCTTGACAGACTTTGAAGCCTTGGCTCAATTACATGAAATCTCAGGAGTAGTTGTGCCACCTGCAGTTGATGGGCTTGAGACAGCTCCTGTTCGTCACAAGACAACAGTAGCAGCTGCTGACATGCAAGCAGCGGTTGAGTCTTATCTAGGACTTTAAGACAGAGGGAGTAAACTCGGTTGGGAAACCAACTGAGTTTCTTTTCATCAGGAGGAAGGTTTGTTTAAGAAAAATAAAGACATTCTTAATATTGCCTTGCCAGCTATGGGCGAAAACTTTTTGCAGATGCTCATGGGTATGGTGGACAGTTATCTGGTTGCTCACTTGGGTTTGATAGCTATTTCGGGTGTATCAGTAGCTGGCAATATTATCACGATTTATCAGGCGATTTTCATTGCTCTGGGAGCTGCTATTTCCAGTGTTATTTCAAAAAGTTTAGGGCAGAAGGATCAGTCGAAGTTGGCTTATCACGTGACAGAGGCTCTCAAGATAACCCTATTGCTGAGTACACTGTTAGGCGCCTTATCGCTCTTTGCTGGGCAAGAGATGATAGGACTTTTGGGAACTGAGAAGGAGGTAGCTGAGAGTGGTGGGCTCTACCTATCTTTGGTAGGCGGATCGATTGTTCTCTTGGGCTTGATGACCAGTCTAGGTGCCTTGATTCGTGCAACGCATAATCCGCGTCTACCCCTCTATATTAGTTTTTTATCCAATGCCTTGAATATTCTTTTTTCCAGTCTAGCTATTTTTGTTCTGGATATGGGGATAGCTGGTGTTGCTTGGGGGACTATTCTGTCTCGTTTGGTTGGTCTTGTGATTTTGTGGTTACAATTAAAACTTCCTTATGCGAAGCCAACTTTTGGACTGGATAAAGACTTACTGACTTTGGCAATACCAGCAGCTGGAGAGCGACTCATGATGCGGGCTGGAGATGTCGTGATCATTGCCTTGGTTGTTTCTTTTGGGACGGAGGCAGTTGCTGGGAATGCAGTCGGAGAAGTCTTGACCCAGTTTAACTACATGCCTGCCTTTGGCGTCGCTACGGCAACAGTCATGCAAGTGGCACGAGCGGTTGGAGAAGATGATTGGAAAAGAGTCGCTAGTTTGAGCAAACAAACCTTTTGGCTTTCTCTGGTACTCATGTTACCCTTGACCTTCAGTATCTATGCTTTGGGTATACCACTAACTCATCTCTATACGACTGATTCTCTAGCGGTTGAAGCTAGTGTTTTGGTGGCACTTTTCTCTCTACTAGGAACTCCTATGACGATAGGAACAGTCATCTATACGGCAGTTTGGCAGGGATTGGGAAATGCTCGGCTTCCCTTTTATGCGACAAGTATAGGAATGTGGTGTATCCGCATTGGAACAGGATATCTGATGGGGATTGTGCTTGGTTGGGGCTTGCCTGGTATTTGGGCAGGAACTCTCTTGGATAATGGTTTTCGCTGGTTATTTCTACGCTATCGTTACCAGCGCTATATGAGCTTGAAAGGATAGGAAATGCAAAAAACAGCTTTTATTTGGGATTTAGACGGGACTTTATTGGACTCTTATGAAGCGATTTTATCAGGGATTGAGGAGACTTTTGGTGAGTTTGCTATTCCTTATGATAAGGAGAAGGTGAGAGAGTTTATCCTCAAGTATTCTGTGCAGGATTTGCTTGTGCAGGTGGCAGAAGCGCGAAAGCTGGATGTGGCAGTGTTAAATCAGGTGCGTGCCCAGAGTTTGGCTGAGAAGAATGCCCAGGTAGTTTTGATGCCAGGTGCGCGTGATGTGCTAGCTTGGGCAGACCAAGTAGGAATTCAGCAGTTTGTCTATACTCATAAGGGGGACAACGCTTTTACCATTCTCAGAGATTTGGGGTTGGAGTCCTATTTTACAGAGATTCTAACCAGTCAGAGTGGCTTTACGCGCAAGCCTAATCCGGAAGCGGCTACCTATCTGTTAGACAAGTATCAGTTGGATCCTGAGAAAACCTATTATATAGGGGATCGGACTCTGGATGTGGAATTTGCCCAGAATAGTGGTATTCAGAGCATCAATTTTTTAGAGTCATCTTATGAAGGCAATCACAGGATTCAAGAGTTAGCAGATATTCCTCTTATTTTTAAGGTTAAGTGATAAAAAGATTGTGTCAGTTTTGTGACAGAGACCTAACAAACTATTTCAAGTAATCGAATTTGTTACAAGGGATAGACAGTTCTGTTAAATAGGCCCGAGAGGGCTTTTTTTCAGCATTTTTTGTGTTATCATAGACAGGTACTCATTTGAAAGGAATTTGAAAGAATGAAGAAAAGAATATTATTAGCCTCAACAGTAGCCTTGTCATTTGCCCCAGTATTGGCAACCCAAGCAGAAGAACTTCTTTGGACTGCACGTAGTGTTGAGCAAATCCAAAACGATTTGACTAAAACAGACAACAAAACAAGTTATACCGTTCAGTATGGTGATACTTTAAGCACCATTGCAGAAGCCTTGGGTGTAGATGTCACAGTTCTTGCGAATTTGAATAAAATCACTAATATGGACTTGATTTTCCCAGAAACTGTTTTGACAACGACTGTCAATGAAGCAGAAGAAGTCACAGAAGTTGAAATCAAAACACCTCAAGTAGCTTCTAGTGAAGAAGTGACAACTGCGACAGCAGATTTGACAACCAATCAAGTGACCGTTGATGATCAAACTGTTCAGGTTGCAGACCTTTCTCAACCGATTGTAGAAGCACCAAAAGCAGTAGAAACTACAAGAACAAAAGAAGTGGCAACAAGTTCAGAAGTTGCAGAGACAGTTGCTACTGCAGAAGAAGTGGCACCATCTACAGGAACTTCTGTCCCAGAAGAGCAAACAGCCGAAACAAGCAATGTAGTTGCAGAAGCAGCTCCTCAGGCAACGACTCAAGCTGAGAAGCAAGAAACACAAGCAAGCCCTCAAGTTGAATCAGCAGGGGAAGCAACTACAACGCCAGTAAAAGAAAAAACAACCGAAACACCTGCAACAAGTGCAGAAGAAGCAAAAGAAGTAGCCTCATCAAATGAAGCTACAGCAGCAGTTTCTACTTATCAACCAGAAGAGGCGAAAACAGTTTCAACAACTTACGTGGCTCCAGCTGCGCCCGATTATACTGGACTGGCAGTAGCAAAATCTGAAAATGCAGGCCTTCAACCACAAACAGCTGCCTTTAAAGAAGAAATTGCCAACTTGTTTGGCATCACATCCTTTAGTGGTTACCGTCCAGGAGACAGTGGAGATCACGGAAAAGGTTTGGCTATCGATTTTATGGTGCCAGAAAGCTCAGAACTAGGGGATAAGATTGCGGAATATGCTATTCAAAACATGGCCAGCCGTGGTATTAGTTATATCATCTGGAAACAACGTTTCTATGCTCCATTCGATAGCAAATATGGACCAGCTAATACTTGGAACCCAATGCCAGACCGTGGTAGCGTGACAGAAAACCACTATGACCACGTTCACGTTTCAATGAATGGATAAACCAGGCTTGGTAATATCATTTTGACGAATGAGATCTAGCTTTCGTGATAGGAAGCGAGTCTCGTTTGTTTTTTTGTTTGTCAATTTGAATGGAAAATGGGAAGTTTCTGTCTTGTAATGATTTAAGCAACATTCTTGCAATTTATTTTACTTTGCATTATAATTGATTAGTCAACTATTGATAAATCAATAAAAAGAGAGAGGAAGAAATGATAGAGATTCAAGATCTGCTTTATCAACTCCGCTTGTCTGAGCAAGCGAGCACGCAATTGTTTGAAAAAAGACTTGGGATTAGTTTGACACGGTATCAGATTTTATTATTTTTGTTGAAGCATTCCCCTTGTAATCAAATAGCGGTTCAGGAGCGTTTGAAGATTGATCAGGCCGCCTTGACACGACATTTCAAAATTCTGGAAAAGGAAGGTTTGGTGGAGCGTCATCGTAATCCTGAAAATCAGCGAGAAGTGTTGGTAGAGGCTACGAAGTATGCCAAGGAGCAGTTAGTGGTGAATCCTCCTCTGAAGCATATCAAGGTTAAAGAAGCGATGGAAAGTATCTTAACAGAGTCTGAAAGAACAGAACTCAGCCGTTTATTAAATAAATTGGTTTTGGGTATTGAGAATATAGAGATCTAAGGAGAAATAGATGTCAATTATTACAATCATTTTAGCAACGATCGTTGCTTTGGAGCATTTTTACATTTTTTATTTGGAAAGTATTGCAACGCAATCAGATGCGACTAGTCGTGTCTTTAACATGGACAAGGAAGAACTGGCTCGTCCGTCAGTAAGTTCATTGTTTAAAAATCAAGGGATTTATAATGCTTTGTTAGGAGTCTTTCTCTTGTATGGAATTTATTTCTCACAGAATTTAGAAATTGTGACTATTTTTGTTTTATTTGTGATTGGTGCTGCGGCTTATGGCTCTCTCACAGCAGATAAGAAAATTATTTTGAAGCAAGGTGGACCAGCTATTTTGGCCTTGATTAGTATTTTACTCTTTAAATAAGTTCAAAGGTCAATCTTAGTCTTTCTAGTCCTTTTCACTCCAGAATAAGGAAAATATGTTATACTTGTTTTTAAGAAAAAAGTCTCATTGAATTGGTTTTGAGGAGTTAGAAATGAAAGTATTAGTGACAGGTTTTGAGCCCTTTGGAGGGGAAAAGGTCAATCCAGCTTTGGAGGCCATTAAAGGTTTACCAGCTGAAATCCATGGTGCTGAGGTCCGTTGGTTAGAAGTGCCAACAGTCTTTCACAAATCGGCCCAAGTATTGGAAGAAGAGATGAGTCGTTATCAACCTGACTTTGTCCTTTGTATCGGCCAAGCAGGTGGAAGAACCAGCTTGACACCTGAGCGAGTAGCCATTAATCAAGACGATGCACGCATTCCTGATAACGAAGGTAATCAACCGATTGACCTTCCCATTCGCCCAGACGGTGCTCCGGCCTACTTTAGTAGTCTGCCGATTAAAGCGATGGTTCAAGCTATAAAAAAAGAGGGATTGCCGGCCTCTGTTTCTAATACGGCAGGGACTTTTGTCTGCAATCATTTGATGTATCAGGCCCTCTATTTGGTAGAAAAGAAATTTCCACATGTTAAGGCAGGTTTTATGCATATTCCTTATATGATGGAACAGGTGGTGAATCGACCGACTACCCCAGCTATGAGTTTAGTGGATATTAGGCGAGGGATAGAAGCGGCAATCGGCGCCATTATCGAACATGGAGATCAAGACCTCAAGTTGGTAGGCGGAGAAACTCATTGATAGAAAAAAGCTTGAGGGAAAACCTTCAAGCTTTTGGACGTTTTCGAGCCAATACTGCTCGGTAAAAAATCATTTTATTGATTTGAATGTAGGGTAGGAGTGAGAAACTAGCAATTCCAAAAGTAATCCAATTGAGGAAGTACCAAGGGAGGAGTTGTAGGTCTAGAATAAAGCGCTGAAATTTATAGCCTTTCATCAGGAAACGGCTGGTTTTAAGGATTTGTCCTGGTTTGGCTTGTCCTAAATCTAGGGTGTCACAGAGGAGAAATTCTACCTGCGAATAGGCATAGTATTGTGGAATATAGAGACTATTTCCGACAATCATCAAGAGTATACTTGCTAGAAAGTAAAGACCAAAGGTCATGAGGAAACGCTCGGTTTCAATTGACGTGAGATCCAGATTGGGAAACTCAGGGTGAAGGACAACGAATTTCTTTGCTAGAAAGCTACTGTAAAAGAGGAAGTAAATCCCGAGTAAACTAGGAATGCTCCATAAAAAGAGATAGAAACGTTTGAGAAGTAGAGTCAAAAAGGTTTGTGAAAAGTGTGCTTCGTTAAAGAGAGTAAGACTATTTTTGACGGATAGTTCTGTATCTGGATTCTTGATGAGTTTTAGGGTTGTATAGACTGAACTGGTTAGAAGAATAGCTCCGATAAAGGAGACTAATAGTGGAAAAAGATAGGCTTGGAATACATGGCCAAACACGCTTAAAAAGGGTTGTTCTAAAACACTCTCGTTGATGCGCTCTAAGGGATTGAGGAAGCCAGACAAGATGAGCAGTATGCTAGGTAAGAGATAGACGAGAAAGAGGCGGGGATTTTCAGCCTGAAATTGTCTGGACTGCAGACGAATAGTTTTTAAATCAATTTTTAGGTATTTCATTCTCTCATTATACCATAGTTCGTGACAGTTCCAGCTTTTTTTGATAAAATCATACAGTATGCCATTGGGCACAAAGTATGAACTGGGACTGTCTTTCCCAGCTTCGGAGGTAAAAAATGTCAGATTCACCAATCAAATATCGTTTGATTAAGAAAGAAAAACACACGGGAGCTCGTCTGGGAGAAATCATCACTCCCCACGGTACCTTCCCGACACCTATGTTTATGCCAGTTGGGACACAAGCCACTGTCAAAACTCAGTCACCTGAAGAATTGAAGGAGATGGGTTCGGGAATTATCCTATCAAACACCTATCATCTCTGGCTTCGTCCTGGAGATGAACTCATTGCACGCGCAGGTGGTCTCCACAAGTTCATGAATTGGGACCAGCCTATCTTGACAGATAGTGGTGGTTTCCAGGTTTATTCCCTAGCTGATAGCCGTAATATCACAGAAGAAGGAGTAACCTTTAAAAACCATCTCAATGGTTCTAAGATGTTCTTGTCCCCAGAAAAAGCCATCTCTATTCAGAATAATCTGGGCTCAGACATCATGATGTCCTTTGACGAATGTCCTCAGTTTTATCAACCATATGACTACGTTAAGAAATCAATCGAGCGTACCAGTCGTTGGGCTGAGCGTGGTTTGAAGGCTCACCGTCGTCCGCATGACCAAGGGTTATTTGGGATTGTGCAGGGGGCAGGATTTGAAGACCTGCGTCGCCAATCGGCTCATGATCTTGTCAGCATGGACTTTCCAGGTTACTCTATCGGTGGTTTGGCAGTGGGAGAAACACACGAAGAGATGAATGCGGTCTTGGACTTCACAACCCAACTGCTACCTGAAAATAAACCTCGCTATTTGATGGGGGTGGGAGCGCCAGATAGCTTGATTGATGGAGTGATTCGTGGGGTAGATATGTTTGACTGTGTCTTGCCGACTCGTATCGCTCGTAATGGGACTTGTATGACCAGTCAGGGACGTTTGGTTGTAAAAAATGCCCAGTTTGCTGAGGACTTTACACCACTGGATCCTGAATGTGATTGCTACACATGTAAGAACTACACACGCGCCTACCTTCGTCACC
Source organism: Streptococcus sp. SN-1 (assembly GCF_041154385.1). Taxonomy (NCBI): domain Bacteria; kingdom Bacillati; phylum Bacillota; class Bacilli; order Lactobacillales; family Streptococcaceae; genus Streptococcus; species Streptococcus sp. SN-1. The sequence goes on along the minus strand of NZ_AP028929.1, from coordinate 1,916,670 downwards.
TGCTCAAGGCCGATGAAACCTTTGGTATTCGCTTGACTAGCTACCACAATCTTTACTTCTTGCTTAACCTGATGAAGCAAGTGCGACAAGCCATTATGGATGACAATCTCTTGGAGTTCCGTGAGTATTTTGTTGAAAAATATGGCTATAATAAGTCAGGACGTAATTTCTAAAACGGAATAGATATAAGCTAAAAATCCTAAGTTTTCTCTTAGGATTTTTCTTCTTTTTTTGATAGAATAAAGTGTACAATGAAAGGAAGAATAAACTCGTATGCGCATTAAATGGTTTTCCTTGATTAGGATTACAGGTTTACTTTTGGTACTCTTGTATCACTTCTTTCAGACCATCTTTCCTGGAGGATTTTTCGGGGTAGATGTCTTTTTCACATTTTCAGGTTTCCTGATTACAGCTCTACTCATCGAAGAATTTTCTAAAAATCATGAAATTGATTTGGTTGGATTTTTTAGGAGACGCTTTTATCGTATCGTGCCACCTGTGGTTTTGATGGTCTTGGTAACCATGCCCTTTACCTTTCTAGTTCGCCAAGATTATGTGGCTGGAATTGGGGGCCAGATTGCTGGTGTCTTAGGCTTTATGACTAACTTCTATGAACTTCTAACAGGTGGGAGTTATGAATCACAGTTCATTCCTCATTTGTTTGTTCATAATTGGAGCTTGGCCGTTGAGGTTCACTACTATATTCTTTGGGGATTGGCAGTTTGGTTCTTATCTAAACAGGCTAAATCAAATGGTCAGTTGAAGGGGATGGTCTTTCTTTTATCTGCCACTGTCTTCTTGATCAGCTTCTTCTCCATGTTTATTGGTAGTTTTCTAGTAACCTCTTATTCCTCTGTTTATTTCTCCAGTTTAACTCATGTCTATCCATTCTTTTTGGGAAGTATCCTAGCAACTATCGTAGGCGTTCGTCAGACGACTTCCCTCGTCAAGCAGTTGAATAAAATCTGGGATTTACGCAAGACCCTTTTAGTTTTTGCAGGAGGTTTTGGTTTCTTACTCATTTTGACCTTCTTTGTCAAATTTACCTATCTCTTTGCCTATCTTATGGGCTTCTTGCTTGCCAGCCTTGCAGCCCTTGCTATGATTCTGGCAGCGCGTGTCTTACATGAAAAGACTCCTAACGTGCAGGAGCCAAAGATGATTAGCTTTTTAGCAGATACTAGTTATGCGGTTTATCTCTTCCATTGGCCTTTCTACATTATTTTCTCACAGTTGACATCAAATCTTTTTGCTGTGTTACTGACTTTGATTTTTTCTTATGGATTTGCCAGTCTTTCATTTTATGTATTGGAGCCGTGGATTGCAGGAAAGAGCACACCTATTTTACAAACTCTTCGTCCCCTGCCTTATATTCACACAATCCTTGCAACAAGTACAGGAATCTTGGCCTTCATTGTCTTCTTAGTAACTCTGTTGGCACCACAAGTGGGAGCTTTTGAGACAGACTTAACTGTCAATGGTTTGAAGCAAGCTGCAACAAATATTAGCCAGACCAAGGTGATGGCAGAACGAGCAGAAGCTGATAGTTTAGGAATTGCTGATGGTACTATGTTAATTGGTGACTCGGTGGCCTTAAGGGCAAATACAGCGTTGCAGACAGCCCTTCCTGGAGCACAGATTAACGCGCAGGTCAGCAGAACAACCAAGACTGCCAATGAAATCATGCTAAATAATAGCCAGAATAAATTTTTACCTAAGATGGTGGTCATTGCAACAGGGGTAAATAATCCTGAAAATTACAAGGATGACTGGGATAGTATCGTAAAAAATCTTCCTAAGGGCCACCATATGGTTTTGGTGACTCCTTATGAGGGAGATAAGACAAAAGAGACCTATGCCATCGTTGAGAAGGCTGCTGCCTATATGAGAGAATTGGCAGAGAAGACTCCTTATATCACCATTGCTGATTGGAATCAAGTTGCTAAGGAACATCCAGAGATCTGGACAGGAACAGACCAAGTCCATTTCGGAAGTGACACTAGTAAAATTGAAGCCGGAGCAAAATTGTATGCAGATACCATTGCTACAGCCTTGCAAACAGCTCAAGACAAGCCAGTCAAATCAAAATAACGTGTATTTAAAAGAGAAGAGTTGGAAAAATCCAGCTCTTTTAAAATATCTCTAGAAAATAGGTCTATACCATTTACAAATGCATCAGAAAAGTTTATAATGTAATTGACATAATAAATATCAAAAGTAATCTTTTAAGGAGGTCATTATTATGCCTAATTACGTTAAAGCGGATCAGTTTTTCTATCCATTTGGCATTCGTCGCGGTGGGTACTTAGAACTTGTTGATGGCAAATTTGGGAAACATGTGGATCAAATTCCTGAAGGAGCAGAGGTTCTTGACTATACTGGTTATAGCATTGCACCAGGTCTTGTGGATACTCATATTCATGGATATGCAGGTGTAGATGTGATGGACAACAACATTGAAGGTACATTGCACACTATGAGTGAAGGACTTCTTAGTACCGGTGTTACCAGTTTCTTGCCCACAACTTTAACAGCCACTTATGAGCAATTGCTTGCAGTCACTGAAAATCTTGGAAACCATTATAAAGAAGCAACAGGTGCTAAGATTCGTGGGATTTATTATGAAGGTCCATATTTCACAGAAACTTTTAAGGGGGCACAAAATCCAACTTATATGAGAGACCCGGGTGTTGAGGAGTTTCATTCTTGGCAGGATGCTGCAAAAGGGATGCTAAATAAGATCGCTATTGCACCAGAACGTGATGGGGTGGAAGATTTTGTACGTACTATTACAGGTGAGGGTGTGACAGTTGCACTTGGACACTCAGATGCGACATTTGAACAAGCTAAGAAGGCAGTTGATGCTGGAGCTAGTGTATGGGTACATGCCTATAATGGGATGCGTGGTTTAACACACCGCGAACTCGGTATGGTAGGAGCTATGTATGAGCTCCCACATACTTACGCAGAATTGATTTGTGATGGTCACCACGTAGATCCAAAAGCTTGTGAGATTTTACTTAAGCAAAAGGGGACAGAAAACATCGCTCTTATTACGGACTGTATGACAGCTGGTGGGCTTGAAGATGGTGACTATATGTTGGGAGAATTCCCTGTTGTAGTAGCAAATGGAACTGCACGTCTCAAATCTACTGGTAATTTGGCAGGTTCTATCCTCAAACTTAAAGATGGTATGAGAAATGTAGTCGAGTGGGGTATTGCAAATCCACACGAAGCGGTCATGATGGCCAGCCTTAACCCAGCAAAATCTGTTCATATTGACGATGTCTGTGGCCAAATCCGTGAAGGTTATGATGCGGACTTTATCGTATTAGATAAAGATTTGGAATTGGTAGCAACCTATCTAGACGGTGTGAAACGTTATCAAGCATAAGATATAAAGCAGGGGTTAGAGACTAGCTTCTGCTTTTTATCTATATTTCTTTACCGGTTAATAAAAAAGTTAAAAAAATCACAAAAAAACTTGAAGAAACAAATGAAAAGGCTTACAATTACATTATAAATAGTACAAATAAAAAACGGAGGAGTACTTTATGAAAGCCTATACTTATGTTAAACCAGGACTTGCTTCTTTTGTTGACGTTGACAAACCAGTGATTCGCAAGCCGACAGACGCTATTGTGCGTATCGTAAAAACCACTATTTGTGGAACAGACCTCCATATTATCAAAGGGGATGTTCCTGCTTGCAAAAGTGGTACCATTCTTGGTCACGAAGGGATTGGGATTGTTGAAGAAGTTGGAGAAGGAGTTTCGAATTTCAAAAAAGGCGACAAGGTCTTGATTTCTTGTGTCTGTGCCTGTGGTAAATGCTACTACTGTAAAAAAGGAATTTATGCCCATTGTGAAGACGAAGGGGGCTGGATTTTCGGTCACTTGATTGACGGTATGCAGGCTGAATATTTACGTGTCCCTCATGCAGATAACACTCTTTACCATACTCCAGAAGACTTGTCAGATGAAGCCTTGGTTATGTTATCAGACATTTTGCCTACTGGGTATGAAATTGGTGTCTTGAAAGGGAAAGTAGAACCTGGTTGTAGTGTGGCCATTATTGGTTCAGGTCCAGTTGGATTGGCTGCTCTTTTGACAGCTCAGTTCTACTCACCAGCCAAATTGATTATGGTGGACTTAGACGATAACCGCTTGGAAACTGCTGTATCATTTGGTGCGACTCACAAGGTTAATTCTTCAGACCCTGAAAAAGCCATTAAAGAAATTTATGATTTGACAGATGGTCGTGGTGTAGATGTTGCTATCGAAGCTGTTGGTATTCCTGCAACATTTGATTTCTGTCAAAAGATTATCGGTGTAGACGGAACAGTTGCCAACTGTGGTGTACATGGTAAACCAGTTGAATTCGATTTGGACAAACTTTGGATTCGCAACATCAATGTAACAACTGGTTTGGTATCTACAAATACAACTCCACAATTGTTGAAAGCACTTGAAAGTCATAAGATTGAACCAGAAAAATTGGTAACTCACTATTTCAAACTCAGTGAAATTGAAAAAGCCTACGAAGTCTTCAGTAAGGCAGCAGACCACCATGCAATTAAGGTCATCATTGAAAACGATATTTCAGAATCTTAAGTAGTAAAAACATTTTGGAACATAAGTAAATATAAATTCAGTCATTTATCAGATGGCTGAATTTTTTATCTGAAAAATAAGAAATGAGCATATTTCTTTTCTTGTTTAATGGAATTAGTTATAATATACGATACAAAGGAAATGAATGAATATGTATCGTGTTATAGAAATGTATGGAGATTTTGAACCTTGGTGGTTCTTAGAAGGTTGGGAAGAAGATATTGTAGCTAGTAAGAAATTTGACCAGTATTATGATGCTCTCAAATATTACAAAACTTGCTGGTTTAAATTGGAACAAGAATCCCCTCTTTATAAAAGCAGAAGTGACTTGATGACCATTTTTTGGGATCCAGAAGACCAACGTTGGTGTGATGAATGTGATGAGTATTTACAACAATACCATTCGTTGGCTCTTTTGCAGGATGAGCAGGTTATTCCAGATGAAAAACTACGCCCAGGCTATGAAAAACAAACAGGTAAGGAAAGGCACCGTTCTTGCCGTATGAAATTAAAATAGAGAAAAAGTAACTTTTTTTGGAGTTGCTTTTTTATTTTTTTCTAAATCTTTGCGAATAGTATAGGTGAGGAGGTAAGTATGGTTCAAGAAATTGCACAAGAAATCATTCGTTCGGCCCGGAAAAAAGGGGCGCAGGATATTTATTTTGTCCCTAAGCTCGACGCTTATGAGCTTCATATGAGGGTAGGAGATGAGCGTTGTAAAATTGGTTGTTATGATTTTGAAAAGTTTGCTGCCGTTATCAGCCACTTTAAGTTTGTGGCGGGTATGAATGTGGGAGAAAAGCGACGTAGTCAGCTTGGTTCCTGCGATTATGCTTATGACGATAAGATGGCGTCCTTACGTTTATCTACCGTAGGCGATTATCGAGGGCATGAGAGTTTAGTTATTCGCTTGTTGCATGATGAGGAGCAGGATTTGCATTTTTGGTTTCAGGATATCGAAGAACTGGGCAAGCAGTATAGGCAACGTGGTCTCTATCTTTTTGCTGGTCCGGTCGGCAGTGGCAAGACGACCTTGATGCATGAATTGGCTAAATCTCTCTTTAAAGGACAGCAAGTTATGTCCATTGAAGATCCTGTCGAAATCAAGCAGGACAACATGCTCCAGTTGCAGTTGAATGAGGCGATTGGGCTTACCTATGAAAATCTAATCAAACTTTCCTTGCGCCATCGACCAGATCTCTTGATTATCGGAGAAATTCGGGACAGCGAGACGGCGCGTGCAGTAGTTAGAGCTAGTTTGACAGGGGTAACAGTCTTTTCAACCATTCATGCCAAGAGTATTCGAGGTGTTTATGAGCGCCTGCTGGAGTTGGGTGTGAGTGAGGAGGAATTAGCAGTCGTTCTTCAAGGAGTCTGCTACCAGAGATTAATTGGGGGAGGAGGAATCGTTGACTTTGCAAACAAAGACTATCAAGAACACCAGCCAACTAGCTGGAATGAGCAGATTGACCAGCTTCTTAAAGATGGACATATCACAAGTCTTCAGGCTGAAACGGAAAAAATTAGCTACAGCTAAGCAAAAAAATATCATCACCTTGTTTAACAATCTCTTTTCCAGCGGTTTTCATCTGGTAGAGACTATCTCCTTTTTAGATAGGAGTGCCTTGTTGGACAAGCAGTGTGTGACCCAGATGCGCACGGGCTTGTCTCAGGGGAAATCATTCTCAGAAATGATGGAAAGTTTGGGCTTTTCAAGTGCCATTGTCACTCAGTTATCCCTAGCGGAAGTCCATGGAAATCTCCACCTGAGTTTGGGAAAGATAGAAGAGTATCTAGACAATCTAGCCAAGGTCAAGAAAAAATTAATTGAAGTAGCGACCTATCCCTTGATTTTACTGGGATTTCTTCTCTTAATTATGCTGGGGCTACGTAGCTACCTACTACCACAACTGGATAGTAGTAATATTGCCACCCAAATTATCGGAAATCTGCCACAAATCTTTCTAGGAATGGTAGGATTTGTTTCCATACTTGTCCTTTTAGCACTCACTTTTTATAAAAGAAGTTCTAAGATGCGCGTCTTTTCTATCTTAGCACGCATTCCTTTTCTTGGAATCTTTGTGCAGACTTATCTGACAGCTTATTATGCGCGTGAATGGGGTAATATGATTTCGCAGGGAATGGAGCTGACGCAGATTTTTCAAATCATGCAGGAACAAGGTTCCCAGCTCTTTAAAGAAATCGGTCAAGATTTAGCTCAATCCCTACAAAATGGCCGCGAATTTTCTCAAACCATAGCAACCTATCCTTTCTTTAAAAAAGAGTTGAGTCTCATCATCGAGTATGGTGAAGTCAAGTCCAAGCTGGGGAGTGAGTTGGAAATCTATGCTGAAAAAACTTGGGAAGCCTTTTTTACCCGAGTTAACCGCACCATGAATTTGGTGCAGCCACTGGTTTTTATCTTTGTGGCACTGATTATCGTTTTACTTTATGCGGCAATGCTCATGCCCATGTATCAAAATATGGAGGTAAATTTTTAAAATGAAAAAAATGATGACATTCTTGAAAAAAGCTAAGGTTAAAGCTTTTACACTTGTGGAAATGTTGGTGGTCTTGCTGATTATCAGCGTGCTTCTATTACTCTTTGTACCTAATCTGACCAAGCAAAAAGAAGCAGTCAACGACAAAGGAAAAGCTGCTGTTGTTAAGGTGGTGGAAAGCCAGGCAGAGCTTTATAGCTTGGATAAAAATGAAGATGCTAGCTTAAGTAAGTTACAAGCAGATGGGCGAATCACAGAAGAGCAAGCTAAAGCTTATAAAGAATATCATGCAAAACAAAATAAGACTCAAACGGTCGCGGATTAAGGCCTTTACCATGCTGGAAAGCCTCTTGGTTTTGGGACTTGTGAGTATCCTTGCCTTGGGCTTGTCTGGCTCTGTCCAGTCCACTTTTGCGGCGGTAGAGGAGCAGATTTTCTTTATGGAGTTTGAAGAACTCTATCGGGACACTCAAAAACGCAGTGTAGCTAGTCAGCAAAAGACTAGTCTAAACTTAGATGGGCAGACGATTAGCAATGGCAGTCAAAAGTTGACAGTCCCCAAAGGGATTCAGGCACCATCAGGTCAAAGTATTACATTTGATCGAGCTGGGGGCAATTCGTCCCTGGCTAAGGTTGAATTTCAGACCAGTAAAGGAATGATTCGCTATCAGTTATATCTAGGAAATGGAAAAATTAAACGCATTAAGGAAACAAAAAATTAGGGCAGTGATTTTACTGGAAGCAGTAGTTGCTCTAGCTATCTTTGCCAGCATTGCAACCCTCCTTTTGAGACAAATTCAGAAAAATAGGCAAGAAGAAGCAAAAATCTTGCAAAAGGAAGAAGTCTTGAGGGTAGCTAAGATGACCTTGCAGACAGGTCAAAATCAGGTAAACATAAATGGAGTTGAGATTCAGGTGTTTTCTAGTGAAAAGGGATTGGAGGTCTACCATGGTTCAGAACAGTTGTTGGCTATCAAAGAGCCATAAGGTCAAGGCTTTTACCTTGTTGGAATCCTTGATTGCCCTTATTGTCATCAGTGGGAGCCTACTCCTCTTTCAAGACATGAGTCAGCTCCTCATTTCAGAAGTTCGCTACCAACAACAAAGCGAGCAAAAGGAGTGGCTCTTGTTTGTGCACCAGCTGGAGGCAGAATTAGACCGTTCGCAATTCGAAAAAGTGGAGGGCAATCGCCTCTATATGAAGCAGGATGGCAAGGAAATTGCGATAGGTAAGTCAAAATCGGATGATTTTCGTAAAACCGATGCTAGTGGACGGGGTTATCAGCCTATGGTTTATGGCCTCAAATCCGCTCAGATTACAGAGGACAATCAGTTGGTGCGTTTTCGTTTCCAGTTCCAAAAAGGCTTAGAAAGGGAGTTCATCTATCGTGTGGAAAAAGAAAAAAGTTAAGGCAGGGGTTCTCCTCTATGCAGTGACCATGGCAGCCATCTTTAGTCTTTTGTTACAATTTTACTTGAACCGACAAGTCGCCTACTATCAAGACTATGCTTTAAATAAAGAAAAGTTAATTGCTTTTGCTATGGCCAAGCGAACCAAAGATAAGGTTGAGCAAGAAAGTGGAGAACAGGTTTATAACCTAGGTCAGGTGAGCTATCAAAATAAGAAAACAAGCTTGGTGACGACGGTTCGTACGCCTAAGAGTCAATATGAATTTATCTTTCCTTCCGTCAAAATCAAAGAAGAGAAAAGAGATAAAAAGGAAGAGGTAGCGACCGATTCAAGCGAAAAAGCGGAGAAGAAAAAATCAGAAGAGAAGGTCGAAAAGAAAGATAATTCTTAGCCAATCAAGCTACTTTGTGTTAAACTAAAAGCATGAAACATGATTTTAACCACAAAGCAGAAACTTTCGATTCCCCTAAAAATATTTTCCTTGCAAACTTGGTTTGTCAAGCAGTCGAGAAGCAGCTTAATCTTCTATCAGACAAAGAAATTTTGGATTTCGGTGGAGGGACGGGGCTATTAGCCTTGCCTCTGGCAAAACAAGCCAAATCTGTAATATTGGTGGATATTTCAGAGAAAATGCTGGAGCAAGCTCGTTTGAAAGCGGAGCGACAAGAAATCAAGAATATCCAGTTTTTGGAGCAAGATTTATTGAAAAATCCCTTAGAGCAAGAGTTTGATCTCATTGTTGTTTGTCGGGTTCTTCATCATATGCCTGATTTGGATGCGGCTCTCTCACTGTTTCATCAACATCTGAGAGAAAACGGACAACTTTTACTTGCTGATTTTACCAAGACAGAAGCTAACCATCATGGATTTGAATTGGCTGAACTGGAAACCAAGCTAATTCAGCACGGTTTTTCATCTGTGTATAGTCAGATTCTCTATAGTGCTGAAGACCTGTTTCAAGGAAATTACTCAGAACTCTTTTTAACAGTAGCCCAAAAATCACTCGCCTAGTCAGGGAGTGATTTTTCTATAAGGATGGAAAAAAGAAGGGAAATTTGATAAGATAGGAATATGGATTTTGAAAAAATTGAACAAGCTTATACTTATTTACTAGAGAATGTCCAAGTCATCCAAAGTGATTTGGCGACCAACTTTTATGACGCCTTGGTGGAGCAAAATAGCATCTATCTGGATGGTGAGACTGAGCTAGAGCAGGTCAAGGAGAACAATCAAGTCCTTAAGCGCTTAGCGCTACGCAAAGAAGAATGGCTCAAGACCTACCAGTTTCTCTTGATGAAGGCTGGGCAGACAGAGCCCTTACAGGCCAATCACCAGTTTACACCAGATGCCATTGCTTTACTTTTGGTGTTTATTGTGGAAGAGTTGCTTAAAGAGGAGGAAATTACTATTCTCGAAATGGGGTCTGGGATGGGAATTCTAGGCGCTACTTTCTTGACCTCGCTTGATAAAAAGGTGGATTATTTGGGAATGGAAGTGGATGATTTGCTGATTGATTTGGCAGCTAGCATGGCAGATGTGATTGGTTTGCAGGCTGGTTTTGTCCAAGGAGATGCCGTTCGTCCACAAATGCTCAAAGAAAGCGATGTGGTCATCAGCGACTTGCCTGTCGGTTATTATCCTGATGATGCCGTTGCGTCGCGCCATCAAGTTGCTTCTAGTCAAGAACATACCTACGCTCATCACTTGCTCATGGAACAAGGACTTAAGTACCTCAAGTCAGATGGATACGCTATTTTTCTCGCTCCGAGTGATTTGTTGACCAGCCCTCAAAGTGATTTGTTGAAAGGCTGGTTGAAAGAAGAGGCAAGTCTGACTGCCATGATTAGTTTGCCTGAAAATCTCTTTGCCAATGTCAAACAATCCAAGACAATTTTTATCTTACAGAAGAAAAGTGAAACAGCAGTAGAGCCTTTTGTTTATCCACTTGCTAGCTTGCAAGATGCAAGTATTTTAATGAAATTTAAAGAAAATTTTCAAAAATGGACTCAAGGTACTGAAATATAAAATAGATTTTGTTATAATAGATGAAAACGCTTAAAAAGGGGTATCATGTTATGACAAAAACAATTGCAATCAATGCGGGAAGTTCAAGTTTGAAATGGCAATTATACTTAATGCCAGAAGAAAAAGTATTGGCGAAAGGTTTGATTGAACGTATCGGTTTGAAAGATTCAATTTCAACTGTAAAATTTGATGGTCGTTCTGAACAACAAATTTTGGATATCGAAAATCATACACAAGCTGTAAAAATCTTATTGGATGACTTGATTCGTTTCGATATTATCAAGGCTTATGACGAGATTACAGGTGTTGGCCACCGTGTTGTTGCCGGTGGAGAATATTTCAAAGAATCAACAGTTGTTGAGGGAGATGTTTTAGAAAAAGTTGAAGAGTTGAGTTTGTTGGCTCCTCTCCACAATCCAGCCAATGCTGCAGGTGTTCGTGCCTTCAAGGAATTGTTGCCAGACATTACCAGTGTAGTTGTTTTTGATACTTCATTCCACACAACTATGCCAGAGAAAGCTTATCGCTATCCTCTACCAACAAAATATTACACAGAAAACAAGGTTCGTAAATATGGTGCCCACGGGACAAGTCACCAGTTTGTAGCAGGAGAAGCAGCAAAACTCTTGGGACGTCCATTAGAGGACTTGAAATTGATTACTTGCCACATCGGTAATGGTGCTTCTATTACAGCTGTTAAGGGTGGTCAATCTGTCGATACTTCAATGGGATTCACTCCACTTGGTGGTGTGATGATGGGAACTCGTACAGGGGATATTGACCCAGCTATCATTCCTTACTTAATGCAATATACAGAAGACTTTAACACGCCTGAAGACATTAGTCGCGTCCTTAATCGTGAATCAGGGCTTATGGGGGTTTCAGGTAAATCTAGTGATATGCGTGATGTGATTGCAGCTATGGAAGAAGGGGACCACGATGCCACTTTAGCCTATGAAATGTATGTTGATCGCATTCAAAAACATATCGGTCAATACCTTGCAGTCTTAAATGGAGCAGATGCTATTATCTTTACTGCAGGTATCGGTGAAAATTCTGCAAACGTACGTGAAGATGTTATCTCAGGTATCTCTTGGTTTGGCTGTGATGTTGATCCAGAGAAGAACGTCTTTGGCGTGACAGGAGACATCTCAACAGAGGCAGCGAAGATTCGTGTTTTGGTTATTCCAACAGATGAAGAATTGGTCATTGCCCGTGACGTTGAACGCTTGAAAAAATAAGTAAAACTAGAAAAAATATTTAGTACAAGGAGTTGGGAAAGAGATTTTTCCAGCTTCTTTTTCTGATGAAATTGTGTAAAACCTTGCTATGATTGGCTTTTTTGAAAAATATGGTATAATAGTAGTAATTTAATAGATGGAGTTGAGTTTTGAAGAAAAACTTTCGTGTAAAAAGAGAGAAAGATTTTAAGGCGATTTTCAAGGAGGGGAAAAGTTTTGCCAATCGCAAATTTGTTGTCTACCAATTAGAAAATCAGAAAAACCATTTTCGAGTAGGTCTATCAGTTAGCAAAAAACTAGGGAATGCCGTCACTAGAAATCAAATTAAGCGACGAATTCGACATATTATCCAGAATGCAAAAGGGAGTCTGGTAGAAGATGTCGACTTTGTTGTCATTGCTCGAAAAGGAGTCGAAACCTTGGGATACGCAGAGATGGAGAAAAATCTACTCCACGTATTAAAATTATCAAAGATTTACCAGGAAGGAAATGGGAGTGAAAAAGAAACTACAGTTGACTAGTTTGCTAGGACTGTCCCTATTTATCATGACAGCCTGTGCAACAAATGGGACAACTAGCGATATTACAGCCGAATCGGCTGATTTTTGGAGTAAATTTGTTTACTTCTTTGCGGAAATCATTCGCTTTTTATCGTTTGATATCAGTATCGGAGTGGGGATTATTCTCTTTACGGTCTTGATTCGTACAGTTCTCTTGCCGGTCTTTCAAGTGCAAATGGTGGCTTCTAGAAAAATGCAGGAAGCTCAACCACGCATTAAGGCGCTTCGAGAACAATATCCAGGTCGAGATATGGAAAGCAGAACCAAGCTAGAGCAAGAAATGCGTAAAGTCTTTAAAGAAATGGGTGTCAGACAGTCAGATTCTCTTTGGCCGATTTTGATTCAGATGCCGGTTATCTTGGCCTTGTTCCAAGCTCTATCAAGAGTTGACTTTTTAAAGACAGGTCATTTCTTATGGATTAACCTTGGTGGTGTGGATACAACCCTTGTTCTTCCGATTTTAGCAGCTGTATTTACCTTTTTAAGTACTTGGTTGTCCAACAAAGCCTTGTCTGAGCGTAATGGCGCTACGACTGCGATGATGTATGGGATTCCAGTCTTGATCTTTATCTTTGCAGTTTATGCACCAGGTGGAGTCGCCCTATACTGGACAGTGTCCAATGCTTATCAAGTCTTGCAAACCTATTTCTTGAACAATCCATTCAAGATTATCGCAGAGCGCGAGGCGGTAGTTCAGGCACAGAAAGATTTGGAAAATAGAAAAAGAAAAGCCAAGAAAAAGGCTCAGAAAACGAAATAATAAGGAGGAATCTGGTAATGGTAGTATTTACAGGTTCAACTGTTGAAGAAGCAATCCAGAAAGGATTGAAAGAATTAGATATCCCAAGACTGAAGGCTCATATCAAAGTCATTTCTCGTGAAAAAAATGGATTTCTTGGTTTGTTTGGTAAAAAACCAGCTCAAGTTGATATTGAAGCTATTAGTGAAACAACGGTCATTAAAGCTAATCAGCAGGCTGTCAAGGGTGTTCCCAAAGAAATTAATGAACAAAATGAACCGGTCAAAACAGTCAGTGAAGCAACCGTTGATTTGGGGCATGTTGTAGAAGCAATTAAAAAGATTGAAGAGGAAGGTCAAGGGGTTTCTGATGAAGTCAAGGCTGAAATCTTGAAAAATGAAAAACATGCCAGCACTATTTTGGAAGAAACTGGACATATTGAGATTTTAAATGAATTACAGCTTGAAGAAGCTGGTTTCGGAGAAGAAGTAGAAACTCCTATTGCTGAGACTCAAGCGGAACAAACTGAAAGTCAAGAATTAGAAGATTTGGGCTTAAAGGTGGAACCGAGCTTTGATATTGAACAAGTAGCTACGGAAGTAACGACTTATGTTCAAACGATTATTGATGATATGGACGTTGAGGCGACGATTTCAAATGACTATAACCGTCGTAGCATCAATCTACAAATTGATACTAATGAGCCAGGTCGTATCATCGGTTATCATGGTAAAGTCTTGAAGGCCTTGCAACTGTTGGCTCAAAATTATCTTTATAACCGCTATTCAAGAACTTTCTACATTACTATTAATGTTAATGATTACGTTGAACACCGTGCAGAAGTCTTGCAGACCTATGCGCAAAAATTGGCGACTCGTGTTTTAGAAGAAGGTCGTAGCCATCAGACAGATCCTATGTCAAATAGTGAACGCAAGATTATCCACCGTATTATTTCACGTATGGATGGCGTGACTAGTTACTCTGAAGGTGATGAGCCAAATCGCTATGTCGTTGTAGATACAGAATAAGTAAAATCAGGTTTATCCTGATTTTTTGCTAGCTAGAGGAGGTTAAACGGATGTTGAATAAGATAAGAGACTATCTAGACTTTGCAGGTTTGCAGTACCGTAATCCAGATAAAGCTGGGGAAGAACGAGAGAAAATGCTGGAATTCCGCCATAAAGGTCAAGAGGCTCGAAAAGCCTTTACAGAACTGGCTAAAGCATTTCAGATAAGTCATCCAGAATGGCAACTCCAACAGACAAGTCAGTGGATGAACCAAGCGCAGCGTTTGAGACCACACTTATGGGTTTATCTACAGCGTGAGGGGAAAGTGACAGAACCTATGATGGCTCTTCGTTTGTATGGAACACCTGCTGACTTTGGAATTTCCTTAGAGGTCAGTTTCATCGAGCGTAAGAAAGATGAGCGAACTCTAGGCAAGCAGGCCAAAGTTTTAAAAGTTCCAACCGTTGAAGGTGTTTATTATCTAGTCTACTCTGATGGTCAAAGTCAACGGTGGGAGGCGAACGAAGAAAATCGTCAAATTTTAAGAAATAAACTATCCAATCAGGAAGTCCGAAAAGTGTTAGTTAAAATAGATGTCCCTATAACAGAGAATTCATCTGAAGAAGAAATCGTAGAAGCCCTACTGAAATCTTATGATAAAATTCTTCCATTTTATCTAGCTACGAGAAACTAAGCTAATCATTAAAATATCATAAATCATACAGTCCAAGAGTGAACAGTCCGCTGTGTAATTCTTGGTCTTTTTGTTTACGCTTTCAAATTATATAATAAACCTACAAAAACAATTCAAAAGGAGAACAATTATGGAAGTCATTTCAAGTGTTCTAAATTGGTTTTCTAGCAATATTTTGCAGAATCCCGCATTTTTCGTAGGTTTATTGGTGTTGATAGGATACGCACTTTTGAAAAAACCTGCCCACGACGTTTTCTCAGGGTTTGTTAAAGCAACAGTAGGGTATATGTTGCTCAATGTGGGTGCAGGTGGTTTGGTTACAACCTTCCGTCCGATCTTAGCAGCCCTTAACTACAAATTCCAAATTGGTGCAGCGGTTATCGACCCTTACTTTGGACTTGCTGCAGCAAACAACAAAATTGCAGCAGAGTTTCCAGATTTTGTTGGAACTGCAACTACAGCTCTATTGATTGGTTTCGGAATAAATATCTTGCTCGTAGCTCTTCGCAAGATCACGAAGGTAAGAACCCTCTTTATTACTGGTCACATCATGGTACAACAAGCTGCAACAGTATCTCTTATGGTTCTATTCTTAGTACCACAATTGCGCAATGCTTACGGTACAGCAGCGATTGGTATCATCTGTGGACTTTACTGGGCAGTTAGTTCAAATATGACTGTTGAGGCAACTCAACGCTTGACTGGTGGTGGCGGATTTGCGATTGGTCACCAACAGCAATTTGCAATCTGGTTTGTAGATAAAGTAGCAGGACGCTTTGGTAAGAAAGAAGAAAGTTTAGACAATCTTAAATTACCTAAGTTCCTCTCAATCTTCCACGATACAGTTGTTGCATCTGCTACCTTGATGCTCGTATTCTTCGGAGCCATTCTTTTAATCTTGGGTCCAGACATTATGTCTAATAAAGAAGTCATCACTTCAGGAACTCTATTCAATCCTGCTAAACAAGATTTCTTTATGTACATTATTCAAACAGCCTTTACCTTCTCAGTTTACTTGTTCGTTTTGATGCAAGGTGTCCGCATGTTCGTATCTGAGTTGACAAACGCCTTCCAAGGTATTTCAAACAAATTGTTGCCAGGCTCATTCCCAGCGGTTGACGTTGCAGCTTCTTATGGATTTGGTTCTCCAAACGCTGTCTTGTCAGGATTTGCCTTTGGTTTGATTGGTCAATTGATCACAATTGTCTTGCTCATCGTCTTTAAAAATCCGATTCTTATTATTACAGGATTTGTACCAGTGTTCTTTGACAATGCAGCCATTGCGGTCTACGCTGATAAACGCGGTGGATGGAAAGCGGCTGTTATCCTATCCTTCATCTCAGGTGTTCTCCAAGTTGCTTTAGGAGCTCTCTGTGTAGCTCTTCTTGATTTAGCATCTTATGGTGGTTACCATGGAAATATCGACTTTGAATTCCCATGGCTTGGATTTGGATATATCTTCAAATACCTTGGTATTGTTGGTTATGTACTTGTGTGTCTCTTCTTGCTTGTTATTCCTCAACTTCAATTTGCCAAAGCAAAAGATAAAGAGAAATATTACAACGGTGCAGTTCAAGAAGAAGCTTAGTATCTAGAAAAGGAGAAATAAAATGGTTAAAGTATTAGCAGCGTGCGGAAATGGAATGGGTTCATCAATGGTTATCAAGATGAAGGTTGAAAATGCTCTCCGTAAGCTTAATCAAACAGATTTTACAGTCAATTCATGCAGTGTCGGTGAAGCTAAAGGTTTAGCAGCAGGATATGACATCGTAATCGCTTCTCTTCATTTGATCCAAGAATTGGAAGGGCGAACTAATGGGAAGTTAATTGGGCTTGACAACTTGATGGATGATAAAGAAATCACTGAAAAACTCAGTCAAGCACTACAGTAAAAGGTTGGAGGGGGCTGGATAGAAACTGAGAGTCATCGTTTCTGTCCTTCTCCCTCTTTAAATAAAGGAGGCAGATATGAATTTAAAACAAGCTTTAATTGACAATGACTCGATCCGACTAGGTTTAGAAGCTAAAGACTGGAAAGAAGCAGTCAAGGTAGCAGTAGATCCCTTGATTGAAAGTGGAGCAATTTTGCCAGAGTATTACGATGCTATCATTGAATCGACTGAAGAGTATGGCCCATACTATATCTTAATGCCAGGTATGGCTATGCCCCATGCTAGACCTGAAGCTGGAGTGCAAAGAGATGCCTTTTCATTGATCACCTTACAAAATCCTGTTGTATTTTCAGATGGGAAAGAAGTTTCAGTTTTGTTGGCACTAGCAGCAACAAGCTCAAAAATTCACACAAGTGTAGCCATTCCACAGATTATTGCCTTGTTTGAATTAGAAGATTCTATCGCACGTTTACAGGTTTGCCAGACTAAGGAAGATGTCTTGACGATGATTGAAGAATCTAAGGATAGCCCTTATCTCGAGGGATTGGATTTGGAAAGTTAGAAAGAGGAATAAAGAGATGACAAAAAGAATACCTAATTTACAAGTTGCATTAGATCATTCAGACTTGCAAGGAGCGATTAAAGCAGCTGTTTCTGTTGGTCAGGAAGTAGATATTATCGAAGCTGGAACTGTTTGCTTATTACAAGTTGGAAGTGAACTGGTTGAAGTCTTGCGAAGCCTTTTTCCAGATAAGATTATTGTGGCAGACACAAAATGTGCCGATGCTGGTGGAACAGTTGCCAAAAATAATGCCGTTCGTGGTGCCGATTGGATGACTTGTATCTGTTGTGCAACTATCCCTACTATGGAAGCGGCTCTAAAGGCTATCACGGCTGAACGTGGAGACCGAGGCGAAATCCAGATTGAACTTTATGGCGATTGGACTTTTGAACAAGCTCAGCTTTGGCTAGATGCTGGTATCTCACAAGCTATTTATCACCAATCTCGTGATGCACTTCTTGCTGGTGAGACTTGGGGTGAAAAAGACCTTAATAAGGTTAAAAAACTCATCGACATGGGCTTCCGTGTGTCTGTAACAGGTGGTCTAGATGTAGATACTCTCAAACTATTTGAAGGCGTTGATGTCTTTACCTTCATCGCAGGTCGTGGAATTACAGAAGCTGCGGATCCAGCAGGAGCAGCGCGTGCCTTCAAGGATGAAATCAGACGAATTTGGAGGTAAACCATGGCACGTCCAATTGGAATTTATGAAAAGGCAACCCCGACACACTTTACTTGGCTAGAACGTTTAAATTTTGCCAAGGAGTTAGGCTTTGATTTTGTCGAGATGTCTATTGATGAACGTGACGAGCGTTTAGCAAGACTGGACTGGAGCAAGGACGAGCGTTTGGAAGTTGTCAAAGCAATCTATAAAACTGGTGTTCGTATTCCTTCTATCTGTTTTTCAGGCCATCGTCGCTACCCATTGGGATCAAATGATCCAGTTCTAGAGGAAAAATCTCTAGAACTCATGAAAAAATGTATTGAATTAGCCCAAGACTTGGGAGTTCGTACTATTCAATTAGCTGGTTACGACGTTTATTATGAGGAAAAGTCACCCCAGACACGCCAACGTTTTATCAAAAATTTGAGAAAAGCTTGTGACTGGGCTGAAGAGGCTCAGGTGGTGCTTGCTATTGAAATTATGGATGATCCTTTCATCAATAGCATCGAAAAATACTTGGCTGTAGAAAAAGAGATTGACTCTCCCTACCTCTTTGTATACCCAGATATTGGTAATGTATCTGCATGGCATAATGATGTCTACAGTGAATTTTATCTTGGGCATCATGCCATCGCAGCTCTCCATCTCAAGGATACTTATGCAGTGACAGAAAGTTCAAAGGGCCAGTTCCGAGATGTAACTTTTGGGCAAGGTTGTGTCAAATGGGAAGAAGCTTTCGATATTTTAAAACAAACCAATTATAATGGACCTTTCCTAATCGAAATGTGGTCTGAAAATTGTGAAACTGTAGAAGAAACACGCGCAGCCATTCAAGAGGCGCAAGCTTTTCTCTATCCACTAATTAAGAAAGCAGGTTTGATGTAAGATGAATCAAGTAATAAACGATATGCGTAAACGAGTCTGTAATGCCAATCAATCATTACCAAAACATGGACTTGTTAAATTTACCTGGGGAAATGTATCGGAAGTCAATCGCGAACTAGGTGTCATTGTTATTAAACCATCAGGCGTAGATTATGACGAATTGACACCTGAAAACATGGTGGTGACGGACTTGGATGGCCAAGTTCTAGAAGGAGATTTAAGACCATCTTCTGACCTCCCAACTCATGTGCAGTTATATAAGGCATGGCAAGAGATTGGTAGTGTGGTACACACCCATTCGACAGAAGCAGTTGGTTGGGCACAGGCTGGACGTGATATTCCTTTCTATGGAACAACCCATGCAGATTATTTCTACGGTTCAATCCCTTGCGCTCGTAGTTTGACCAAAGATGAAGTAGAAGTAGCCTATGAAAAAGATACTGGCTTGGTTATCGTAGAAGAATTTGAGCGTCGTGGTCTCAATCCTGTTGAAGTACCAGGTATTGTTGTACGCAATCA
Organism: Streptococcus sp. SN-1; assembly: GCF_041154385.1. Taxonomy (NCBI): domain Bacteria; kingdom Bacillati; phylum Bacillota; class Bacilli; order Lactobacillales; family Streptococcaceae; genus Streptococcus; species Streptococcus sp. SN-1. The sequence goes on along the minus strand of NZ_AP028929.1, from coordinate 1,897,356 downwards.
CGGTCCATTCACCTGGGGAAAAAATCCAGAGAATGCTGTTTATCACTCTGTCGTACTAGAGGAAGTATCAAGGATGAATCGCTTTACAGAACAAATCAATCCAAGAGTTGAACCTGCTCCTCAGTACATTCTAGAAAAACACTACCAACGTAAGCATGGACCAAATGCTTATTACGGTCAAAAGAAATAAGAAATTGAATTGAAAAGAGGCTAGGACCTTTCGATCCAAGCCTCGCTTTTGTAATTGTAAGTATTCGTTATTAAGAGACTACTGTTGATAATTGAAATGCGTTAGTGAATGTGATACTATTATAAAGTTGTTTTCAAGGCAGTTGATTGATAGAGGAGTATGAAATATGGTACTGGATAAGGCAAGTTGTGATTTACTTCAATATTTGATGGATCAAGAAACGTCCAAAACGATTATGGCGATTTCGAAAGATTTGAAAGAGTCAAGAAGGAAAATTTATTATCACATTGACAAAATCAATGCTGCTTTGGGTGACGAGGCGCTTCACATCATTAGTATTCCACGAATTGGTATTCACTTAACGGAAGAGCAGAGAGATGCTTGTTGTGAACTATTATCAGAAGTAGATTCGTACGATTATATCATGAGTGCGCATGAACGTATGATGATAATGTTACTATGGATAGGTATTTCTAAAGAACGTATTACGATTGAAAAATTGATGGAGTTAACAGAGGTGTCTAGGAATACTGTTCTCAATGATTTGAATAGTATTCGTTATCAACTAACTTTGGAACAATATCAGGTGACCTTGCAAGTGAGCAAGTCACAGGGATACCATCTTCATGCCCACCCTCTTAATAAAATTCAGTATCTTCAATCGCTTCTATATCATATTTTTATGGAAGAAAATGCCACTTTTGTATCTATTTTAGAAGATAAGATGAAAGAGAGGTTAGATGGTGAGTGTTTGCTTTCTGTTGAAATGAACCAATTTTTTAAGGAACAGGTTCCTTTAGTTGAACAAGATTTAGGGAAGAAAATAAATCATCATGAAGTAACTTTTATGTTGCAGGTTCTACCTTATTTGCTGTTAAGCTGTCATAATGTTGAACAGTATCAAGAAAGACATCAGGATATAGAGAAAGAATTTTCTTTGATAAGAAAAAGAATAGAGTATCAGGTGTCTAAGAAATTAGGAGAACGGTTGTTTCAAAAGTTTGAAATTTCTTTGTCAGAACTTGAAGTTTCTCTTGTAGCTGTTCTTCTCCTCTCCTATCGTAAAGATTTGGATATTCATGCAGAAAGTGATGATTTTCGGCAATTAAAACTTGCTTTAGAAGAATTTATCTGGTATTTTGAATCACAAATCCGAATGGAGATTGAGAACAAGGATGATTTGTTAAGAAATTTGATGATCCACTGTAAAGCCTTGTTATTTAGAAAGACTTACGGTATTTTTTCTAAAAATCCTCTAACAAAACAAATTCGATCCAAGTATGGAGAATTATTTTTAGTCACTAGAAAATCTGCGGAAATTTTAGAAGGAGCATGGTTTATTCGGCTAACAGACGATGATATTGCCTATTTGACGATTCATATTGGAGGATTTTTAAAGTATACACCATCGTCTCAAAAAAATATGAAAAAAGTTTATCTCGTTTGTGATGAAGGTGTTGCGGTTTCGAGACTTTTGCTGAAACAATGCAAACTTTATTTTCCAAATGAGCAAATTGGCACTGTATTTACAACAGAACAATTTAAGAGTGTGGAAGATATTGCACAAGTTGATGTAGTGATTACTACTAATGATGATTTGGATAGCAGATTTCCGATTTTAAGGGTTAATCCTATCCTTGAAGCAGAAGATATTTTGAAAATGCTAGACTATCTTAAACACAATATATTTCGTAATGAGAGCAAAAGTTTCAGAGAAAATCTTTCTAGTCTTATTTCGTCTTATATTGTAGACAGCAAGTTGGCTAGTAAGTTCCAAGAAGAGGTTCAAACACTTATAAATCAAGAAATAGTAGTTCAAGCTTTTTTGGAAGATATTTGAAGGACAGTCCAATGATGAACACAAACCTGTGTTTTTCTTGGTCTTTTTTAGTGTTTTGAAGGGTGGTATACTAGTTTCAAAGATAACAATTATATCCAAAGGAGGCAACATATGCCAAACGTCAAAGAAATTACAAGAGAGTCATGGATTTTAGCTACTTTCCCAGAGTGGGGAACATGGTTGAACGAAGAAATCGAAGAAGAAGTCGTACCTGAAGGCAATTTTGCCATGTGGTGGCTAGGCAACTGTGGTACTTGGATTAAGACACCAGGTGGTGCTAACGTTGTCATGGACCTTTGGTCAAACCGTGGAAAATCAACCAAAAAAGTGAAAGATATGGTTCGTGGGCACCAAATGGCAAATATGGCAGGTGTTCGTAAGTTGCAACCAAACTTGCGTGTTCAGCCAATGGTTATCGATCCATTTGCTATCAACGAACTAGACTATTACTTAGTTTCACACTTCCATAGTGATCATATCGACCCATACACAGCTGCAGCAATTCTCAACAATCCTAAGTTAGAGCATGTTAAGTTTATCGGTCCTTACCACTGTGGACGAATCTGGGAAGGATGGGGTGTTCCAAAAGAACGTATCATCGTTGTTAAACCAGGTGACACTATCGAATTAAAAGATATGAAGATTCATGCAGTAGAATCATTTGACCGTACTTGCTTGGTAACTCTCCCAGTGAACGGTGCTGATGAGACAGGCGGTGAACTTGCTGGCTTAGCTGTTACAGATGAAGAAATGGCTCAAAAGGCTGTTAACTATATCTTTGAAACACCAGGTGGAACCATCTATCATGGTGCAGATTCTCACTTCTCAAACTATTTTGCAAAACATGGTAAAGACTTTAAAATTGATGTTGCTTTGAATAACTATGGTGAAAATCCGGTAGGTATCCAAGATAAAATGACATCTATCGACCTTCTTCGTATGGCAGAAAATCTGCGTACCAAAGTCATTATCCCAGTTCACTATGATATCTGGTCTAACTTCATGGCTTCTACTAATGAGATTCTAGAACTTTGGAAAATGAGAAAAGATCGCTTGCAATACGATTTCCATCCATTTATCTGGGAAGTTGGCGGTAAGTACACTTATCCTCAAGATCAACACTTAGTAGAATACCATCATCCACGTGGTTTTGATGATTGTTTTGAACAAGACTCTAACATTCAATTTAAAGCTTTGCTATAATATAAAAATATTCTTTGGAGGTTATCCGTATGTTGCATGATACGGATAATTTTCATATAATAGTAAAATAGAATGTGTGATACAATAATCACTTCAAATAGAAAGGAAATTCTATGTCAAATCTATCTGTTAATGCAATTCGTTTCCTAGGTATTGACGCTATCAACAAAGCCAACTCAGGTCACCCAGGTGTGGTTATGGGAGCGGCTCCGATGGCTTACAGCCTCTTTACAAAACAACTTCGTATCAATCCAGCTCAACCAAACTGGATCAACCGCGACCGCTTTATTCTTTCAGCAGGTCATGGTTCAATGCTTCTTTATGCCCTTCTTCACCTTTCTGGTTTTGAAGATGTTAGCATGGATGAGATTAAGAGCTTCCGTCAGTGGGGTTCAAAAACACCAGGTCACCCAGAATTTGGACATACAGCAGGGATTGATGCTACAACAGGTCCTCTAGGGCAAGGTATTTCAACTGCCACTGGTTTTGCCCAGGCAGAACGTTTCTTGGCAGCCAAATATAACCGCGAAGGTTACAATATCTTTGACCACTATACTTATGTTATTTGTGGAGACGGAGATTTGATGGAAGGTGTTTCAAGTGAGGCGGCTTCATACGCAGGTTTGCAAAAACTAGATAAGTTGGTTGTCCTTTATGATTCAAATGACATCAACTTGGATGGTGAGACAAAGGATTCCTTTACAGAAAGTGTTCGTGACCGTTACAACGCCTACGGTTGGCATACTGCCTTGGTTGAAGATGGAACAGACTTGGAAGCAATCCATGCTGCTATCGAAACAGCTAAAGCTTCAGGCAAACCATCTTTGATTGAAGTGAAGACGGTTATTGGATACGGTTCTCCAAACAAACAAGGAACTAATGCCGTACATGGGGCTCCTCTTGGAGCAGATGAAACTGCAGCAACTCGTCAGGCTCTTGGTTGGGACTACGAACCATTTGAAATTCCAGAACAAGTTTACGCTGATTTCAAAGAACATGTTGCAGACCGTGGTGCATCAGCTTATGAAGCTTGGACAAAATTAGTTGCAGATTATAAAGAAGCTCACCCAGAACTAGCTGCAGAAGTAGAAGCCATCATCGACGGACGCGATCCAGTTGAAGTGACTCCAGCAGACTTCCCAGCTTTAGAAAATGGCTTCTCTCAAGCAACTCGTAATTCAAGCCAAGATGCCTTGAACGTTGTGGCGGCTAAGTTGCCAACCTTCTTGGGTGGATCAGCTGACTTAGCTCACTCAAACATGACTTATATCAAGACTGACGGACTTCAAGACGACGCCAATCGCTTGAACCGTAACATTCAGTTTGGTGTTCGTGAATTTGCAATGGGAACTATCTTGAACGGGATGGCCCTTCACGGTGGACTTCGTGTATACGGTGGAACTTTCTTCGTCTTCTCTGACTATGTGAAGGCAGCTGTCCGTTTGTCAGCCTTGCAAGGACTTCCTGTGACCTATGTCTTTACCCATGATTCTATTGCAGTTGGGGAAGATGGGCCAACACACGAACCAGTTGAACACTTAGCAGGTCTCCGTGCTATGCCAAATCTAAATGTTTTCCGTCCAGCAGATGCGCGTGAAACTCAAGCAGCTTGGTACCTTGCAGTGACAAGTGAGAAAACACCAACTGCTCTTGTCTTGACACGTCAAAACTTGACTGTTGAAGAGGGAACAGACTTCGACAAGGTTGCTAAAGGTGCTTATGTTGTCTATGAAAATGAAGCAGACTTTGATACCATCTTGATTGCGACAGGTTCAGAAGTCAATCTAGCTGTCTCAGCTGCTAAAGAATTGGCTAGTCAAGGCGAAAAAGTCCGCGTAGTCAGCATGCCATCTACAGATGTCTTTGATAAACAAGATGCAGCATACAAGGAAGAAATTCTTCCAAATGCAGTTCGCCGTCGTGTTGCAGTCGAAATGGGTGCAACTCAAAACTGGTACAAATATGTTGGTCTCGATGGTGTTGTTCTCGGTATTGATACCTTCGGAGCCTCTGCACCAGCACCAAAAGTATTGGCAGAATATGGCTTTACTGTAGAAAATCTTGTAAAAGTCGTTCAAAATTTGAAATAATTCTAAAAATCAGGGCGCGAGCTCTGGTTTTTCTTACTAGAAAAGCAAGGTACAATCTTGTAAAAGTAGCTGAAATTTGATATAGTAGTCCTATGTAAAAGACAAAGGAGAAGAAAATGAATCCAAATTATACATTTTTAATTATGCTTGTAGCGATGTTGGGCTTGATGTTCTTTATGCAACGCTCTCAAAAGAAACAAGCACAAAAACGTATGGAAAGCTTAAATAAACTACAAAAAGGCTATGAAGTGATTACAATCGGTGGACTTTACGGAACAGTCGATGAAGTAGATACTGAGAAGAGAACGATCGTTCTTGATGTAGATGGAGTTTACTTGACTTTTGAACTAGCTGCTATCAAGACAGTATTACCGATGAAAGAAACAACTTCACTAGAAGGCGCAATTGAAAAATAAGACGGGACTACTAACTCCCGTTTTTCTATAAAAGAAAGGAAATGGGATGAAAAAACTAGTCTTTGTCTGCCTGGGAAATATTTGTCGCAGTCCTATGGCTGAGTTTGTTATGAAATCAATGACAGATAATTACGAAATCCAAAGTCGAGCGACTTCCTCTTGGGAACATGGTAATCCGATTCATAAGGGAACTCAAGGAATTTTTCAACAATATGAGATTCCCTATGACAAAGCCAAAACGTCGCTTCAGATTAGTAAGGAAGATTTTGAAGTTTTTGATTATATTATCGGAATGGATGCTTCAAATGTTTCTGACTTACGTCAGATGTGTCCAGCAGACTGTCAAGATAAGATTTACTCATTTGCATCTGAAAGTGTTCCAGATCCTTGGTATACAGGAGATTTTGAGGAAACCTATCAGCGTGTTCAAGAGGGTTGTCAAGCATGGTTAGAACGTTTAGAGAAGGAGAGTGAGGATGGAAAATCTTAAGAATTTTTACGAAAAGTATCGTGTCTATCTGACTCGTCAACGTTTAGAGCTTTTGGCAGTAGTTACGATTGTTTTTTGTGCTGTACTCGTCTTTTTTCTAAATATTCCCGGAAAAGGCATCTTAAAACTCGATAATGGAACGATTGTTTATGACGGCAGTCTTGTCCGAGGTAAAATGAATGGTCAAGGAACCATTACCTTCCAAAATGGAGACCAATATACAGGTGGTTTCAGCAATGGAGCCTTCAACGGAAAAGGTACCTTTCAATCCAAAGAAGGCTGGACCTACGAAGGGGATTTTGTAAATGGTCAAGCTGAAGGAAAAGGAAAACTAACAACAGAACAAGAAGTTGTTTATGAAGGGACTTTTAAACAAGGCGTTTTTCAACAAAAATAAAGCCTCCTTATCAAAGGAGGTATTGTTAGTACCTAAAAGTAAGCGCTTACTAGAAAATCTATCTCTTTCCAAGCTCCTCTTCCAATCAAGCTTGTGAAATAAAAAAATATTTAAAATTAATTTCACAAACTCTAAAGAAAAAACTCGATAAGTAAAGAAAATGGGAAAAAATTCACAAACAATAAAAAATTCTTTGTGAAATGTTTATGAAACTGTTTACAAAGTTGAAATAATGCGTTATAATAAACTTGTGAAAAAATTAACAAAGGATATCAATCCTTGAAAGCTATGGAGGAAAATATGGCTGATAAAAAAACTGTGACACCAGAAGAAAAGAAACTCGCTGCTGAAAAGCATGTCGATGGTTTGGTGCAAAAAGCTCTAGTTGCTCTTGAGGAAATGCGTAAACTCGACCAAGAACAGGTTGACTACATCGTAGCTAAAGCGTCAGTGGCAGCTTTGGATGCCCACGGAGAATTGGCTTTACATGCCTTTGAAGAAACAGGACGTGGTGTATTTGAAGATAAAGCGACTAAGAACTTGTTTGCTTGTGAACATGTAGTAAACAACATGCGTCACACTAAGACAGTTGGCGTTATCGAAGAAGACGATGTAACAGGATTGACTCTCATCGCTGAACCGGTTGGTGTTGTCTGTGGTATTACTCCTACAACAAACCCAACATCAACAGCGATCTTTAAGGCATTGATTTCATTGAAGACTCGTAATCCAATCGTCTTTGCATTCCACCCATCAGCTCAAGAATCATCAGCTCACGCAGCTCAAATCGTTCGTGATGCTGCGATTAAAGCAGGAGCTCCTGAAAACTGTGTACAGTGGATCACTGAACCATCTATGGAAGCAACAAGTGCCCTTATGAACCACGAAGGTGTTGCAACAATCCTTGCAACAGGTGGTAATGCCATGGTTAAAGCTGCATACTCATGTGGTAAACCAGCTCTTGGGGTAGGTGCCGGAAACGTTCCAGCTTATGTTGAAAAATCAGCAAACATCCGTCAAGCAGCACACGATATCGTTATGTCTAAATCATTTGATAATGGTATGGTCTGTGCATCTGAACAAGCGGTTATCATTGATAAAGAAATTTATGATGAATTTGTAGCAGAGTTCAAATCATATCACACTTACTTTGTAAACAAAAAAGAAAAAGCACTTCTTGAAGAATTCTGCTTCGGCGTGAAAGCAAATAGCAAAAACTGTGCTGGTGCAAAATTGAACGCTGACATCGTTGGTAAACCAGCAACCTGGATTGCAGAACAAGCAGGATTTACAGTTCCAGAAGGAACAAACATTCTTGCTGCAGAATGTAAAGAAGTTGGCGAAAATGAGCCATTGACTCGTGAAAAATTATCACCAGTTATCGCAGTTTTGAAATCTGAAAGCCGTGAAGATGGTATTACTAAGGCTCGTCAAATGGTTGAATTTAACGGTCTTGGCCACTCAGCAGCTATCCACACAGCTGATGAAGAATTGACTAAAGAATTTGGTAAAGCTGTTAAAGCTATTCGTGTTATCTGTAACTCACCTTCTACTTTCGGTGGTATCGGGGACGTTTACAATGCCTTCTTGCCATCATTGACACTTGGATGTGGTTCTTACGGACGCAACTCAGTTGGGGATAACGTTAGTGCCATTAACCTCTTGAATATCAAAAAAGTCGGAAGACGGAGAAATAACATGCAATGGATGAAACTTCCTTCAAAAACATACTTTGAACGTGATTCAATTCAATACCTTCAAAAATGTCGTGACGTTGAACGTGTCATGATCGTTACTGACCATGCCATGGTAGAGCTTGGTTTCCTTGATCGTATCATCGAGCAACTTGATCTTCGTCGCAATAAGGTTGTTTACCAAATCTTTGCTGATGTAGAACCAGATCCAGATATCACAACTGTAAACCGTGGTACTGAGATTATGCGTGCCTTCAAACCAGATACAATCATTGCTCTTGGTGGTGGATCTCCAATGGATGCTGCTAAAGTAATGTGGCTCTTCTACGAACAACCAGAAGTGGACTTCCGTGACCTTGTTCAAAAATTCATGGATATCCGTAAACGTGCCTTCAAATTCCCATTACTTGGTAAGAAGACTAAATTCATCGCAATCCCAACAACATCTGGTACAGGATCTGAAGTAACACCATTTGCCGTTATCTCTGATAAAGCAAACAACCGCAAATACCCAATCGCTGACTACTCATTGACACCAACTGTGGCAATCGTAGACCCTGCCTTGGTATTGACAGTTCCTGGAGTTGTTGCTGCGGACACTGGTATGGACGTATTGACTCACGCGACTGAAGCTTACGTATCACAAATGGCTAGCGACTACACTGACGGACTTGCACTTCAAGCCATCAAGCTTGTATTCGAAAACCTTGAAAGCTCAGTTAAGAATGCAGACTTCCACTCACGCGAGAAAATGCATAACGCTTCAACAATCGCTGGTATGGCCTTTGCCAATGCCTTCCTAGGTATTTCTCACTCAATGGCTCATAAGATTGGTGCGCAATTCCACACAATTCACGGTCGTACAAATGCTATCTTGCTTCCATACGTCATCCGCTACAACGGTACACGTCCAGCTAAGACAGCAACATGGCCTAAGTACAACTACTACCGTGCAGATGAAAAATACCAAGATATCGCACGCATGCTTGGACTTCCAGCTTCTACTCCAGAAGAAGGTGTGGAGTCTTACGCAAAAGCTGTCTACGAACTTGGTGAGCGCGTAGGTATCCAAATGAACTTCAAAGCACAAGGTATCGACGAAAAAGAATGGAAAGAACATTCACGTGAATTAGCCTTCCTTGCTTACGAAGACCAATGTTCACCAGCTAACCCACGCCTTCCAATGGTTGACCATATGCAAGAAATCATCGAAGATTCTTACTATGGCTACAAAGAAAGACCAGGACGCCGTAAATAATTGTTTATCAGCCTAGAGGCAGGGAATCCCTGTCTCTTTTTTTGTAATTCTATTTGAAAAATGGTATAATCATCGCATATATTTATTTGAAAATCAAATCTTTTATAATCATGCGAGGGGCAAATGAACAAGATAAATGAGTTAGGGGATAAAGTGCGACTTTTAAGAGAGGAGAAAGGACTTAGTCGTCCAGTTTTTTGTGGGGATGAGTCTGAATTATCAGTGCGTCAGTTGGTGAGAATCGAAAAAGGAGAATTTCGACCGACTATAAAAACACTAGAATATATTGCAGATAGATTAGAAATTCCATCCTACGTCTTGATGCCAGATTATAAGGAACTGCCTAAACGCTACCAAGAATTAAAGTACTTTCTTTTACATCACCCTGACTATGGAGACAAGGAGTTGCAAGAACAAAAGGAAGAATATTTTGATGAGATTTTCGAGTGTTTTTATGATGACCTGCCCCGTGATGAGAAGATGATAGTGGACTGCCTTCAGGCAATAGATGCAGTGAGAGCGACTAGTAATTCTTTATACGGAAGTGGTGTGATTGAGGACAGTCTTCAAGACTTACTATCCAGAGATGTATATAAGGCTGAGGAATTGTTGAAATTGAGACTGTATTTTCTTTGTCAGTTAATGGATGGTTTAAACGAGGGTGAGATAAAAAAGTCTGAGCATGAAACCATTCTTTGTTTTCATGACAAACTAAGTTCTCAGGTTGATAAGATAGAGTTCGATTGTTTGGACTTGCTTAGAGATTCCTTGTTAGCTTCTTTAGCTTGTATAGAAATTATGGGGCTGTTTCGTTATTTTAAGAGAGCAGTTGAGACCTTAAATAAAATAGGACAGAAAACACGAGATTTTCAAAAGCAACCGATTGTCTTGATGGTGGAGTGGAAATATTATCTTCAGACTGATTATGATACGGCAAAACAAAAGTATGAAGAAGCAAAAATGATGGCGAGGATGTTTGGTAATGAGCAGTTAATTGTTAGTTTAGATAATGAATGGAGCGAAGACTTAGAAAGGTATTGTTAAATGCTTTATAGGAGTGACATTTCTGTCATTGGAGAAATGTCGCTTTTTGTACATTTTTTGATAAAATGTTATAATAAATGCATATATTTATTTGGTTATCAAAGTTTTTGGAATTATCCTAGAGGTAAAGAGAAGTGAATGAATTAGGAGAGAAGGTACGAATCCTTAGAGAGGAAAAAGGGCTTAGTCGCCCAGTATTTTGTGGGGATGAATCCGAATTATCAGTGCGTCAGTTGGTGCGGATAGAAAAAGGAGAATTTCGACCGACTATAAAAACACTAGAATATATTGCAGATAGATTAGAAATTCCGTCCTATGTCTTGATGCCAGATTATAAGGAATTGCCTAAACGCTACCAAGAATTAAAGTACTTTCTTTTACATCACCCTGACTACGGAGACAAGGAGTTGCAGGAACAAAAGAAAGAATATTTTGATGAGATTTTTGAGTGTTTTTATGATGATTTGCCACGTGATGAGAAGATGATAGTGGATTGTCTTCAAGCAATAGATGAGGTGAGGGCGACGGATAATGAACAGTATGGAATAGCGCTTTTAGATGAATCTTTTGAGGAACTATGGAATCAAAGAGAGTTTTCCTTTTCAGATCTTTTAAAAATTAGATTGTATTTTTTGTGTAGTTATTTAGAAAATATAAAAAAAGGACAGTTATCTATTAGCGAACAGCAGAAACTTCAATTAATGTTTCAAAAAGTGTGTAATAACGTAGAAAATAGTGGTACAGACGATTTATTTCTTGTTCGTGATGTGTTATTTGCAGGGCTGGGAAGTTGTGAATTATTGAATGATTTAGAGTTATTTAAGTTAGCTGTGGAAAAACTTAATTGGATTTCTGAAAAAACACGAGATTTTCAAAAGCAACCGATTGTCTTGATGGTCGAATGGAAATATTATATTCAGACAGATTATGAAACAGCCAAACAAAAGTATGAAGAAGCAAAAATGATGGCAAGGATGTTTGGCAATGAGAAGTTACTCGTTAGTTTAGATAATGAATGGGCCGAGGATCTAGAAAGATATCGTTAAAGAGTTTATAGGAGTGACATTTCTGTTATAGGGAATGTCGCTTTTTTGTTACAATGAATTTTATACTCAATGAAAATCAAAGAGCAAACTAGGAAACTAGCCGCAGGCTGTACTTGAGTACGGCAAGGCGACGTTGACGTGGTTTGAAGAGATTTTCGAAGAGTGTTACTTGATATACATCCAGAAGCAAACTAGGCAATAGAGAGAAAATTCTAAGTAGTAGCCCCATAGGGTAAATCAGTGCTGAAGTAGCTTGAAGGATTTTCTATAAGTAGGATGTATGACGATAACGGTTTTAAACAAGGGGGAAAGAATGTCTATTTTATCCATTAAAAATATTTCAAAGTTTTACACTTTGGACGGTAAACATCAAGAGCAGGCTCTAAGAAATATTAACCTGCAGATTGCAAAAGGTAAAATTACAGCGATTTACGGTCCGTCAGGCTGTGGCAAAACTAGCTTGCTAAACATTATCAGTGGTCTAGATAGACAATATGAAGGAGTTTTAGAATTTAAAGGGGGATCCCTCCGTGACTTATCAGAGATTGAACTAACTCAATTTCGTAAAGATAAGATTGGATTTGTGTTTCAAAACTTTAACCTCATTCCTCATCAGTCTGTCTTGGACAATGTCAAGCTCCCTCTCTATGTCAAAGATTTATCTGACAGGGAGATGACAATGATTGCAAAGGAGCAATTAAGTAACTTGGGCATGGAACCTTTTATAGCTAAAAATGTTAAACAGCTTTCTGGCGGGCAAAAGCAACGCGTAGCAATCGCGCGTGCACTGGTAAATCAGCCTGATATGATTGTAGCAGACGAGCCAACGGGTTCGCTGGATTCTCAATCCCAAGAAATGGTATTGGAAGTATTTAAAAATTTAGCCCAAACAGGGAAAACAGTACTGATTGTAACCCATAATCCAGAGGTTGCTGAATATGCAGATGTGATTATCAAAATGAAGGATGGTGAAGTCGTTGAAGAAGTCAAAAAATAAAGGATTATCATTGAAAAATAAATTCAAACTTTCTTTAAATAACTTTCTGGAAAGAAAGTGGCGTAACCTATTGATTGCGCTAGCAACCTCAATCGGTTTTGTAGGAGTCTTAATTTCTTTCGGCTTGGGAAATGCATTGATTTCGATGATTGATGAAAATACGAATGGAGGTCAAATTCCTTCTCAAGTTCAGATTGCTTTAAACACAAAAAATGTTGGACGAGGCTTTTTGAACCAAGATGATAAGAACTATATCACGGATACAGTTGGAAAAGAAGTTATTAAATATTTGGAGAGTCCTTTTGGGATGACCATGTCAAATATTACTATAGATGGGCAAGAAATGGATCTGAGTCAAACTATGCCTTCTTATGCTCAAGTAGTGAGTCTCTATGAGGATACAAGTATCTCTGTTAGTAGTAATGAGACGGACAAAGTGTTGGCTGGATCCCTCTATACTGATACAAATGAACAGGGATTAACGATTCCAATCAGCTTACTAAAAAATTGGAATGAACAGACAGGAAACAATCTGACAGCTACTGATCTTATTGGCAAATCAGTCTCAGCAAGTATTGTAGAAAATGCTTCCGAAGCTAGCAAGACTGCTCAATTTCAAACGAAGATTGTACGTGTAATCAATGATGAAGATGACATGGAGGACAGCAACAGTTTCATGTCGGCTCATCAAATGGAAACGATTTTGAAAGAAGCTGGATTTACAAAAGCTGTATCTTATTTTATCTTGGAACTCAAAGATCCATCACAGACAAAAGTGGTAACAGAAGAACTACAGAAAAATAAGAAGTATACTGTGCTTTCTCAACAGAAGGTTCTTGATATTGTGATTACCTTTATTCGTGTCATTCAGGGATTATTGATTGTACTTTCATCACAAGCTATTGTGGTAGCAGCGGTCATGATTGGTATCATTATTTACATCAATATCATGCAACGTTCTAAGGAAATAGGTGTCATGAAGGCAGTTGGTTATCAAAATCGTGATGTCAAAGGAATTTTTATTTACGAGGCTATCTGGATTGTAGGAATCGCCTTGCTGCTGGCCTTTTTGGTCGCACAAGGGGTGGGAAGTTTGGCGAATGCGATTGTAAATCACTTTTACCCATCCATCACTAAGGTTTTTGAATTAAATTTGTTATCTGTTTTAGGAACCCTCGCTTTCGCTCTCTTGCTTGGTTATGTCTCAGCCTACTTCCCAGCACGTAAAATTAGTAAAATGGATCCTGTAGAATCGCTACGATATGAATAGTAAGGGAGTTCTTGATTTACAGTTTAAAAAAGAAACAAACATAGAAAAACAATGCCCGTACTTGCAATTAAACTTAAATAGTTATATAATAGGTTTGTTGAAAGGTGATTTGTAGTGATTCAAGTTACTCTTTTCACAATAAAAATTTCATGATTTTCATAAGGAGGAAATCACTAATGGTAGTTAAAGTTGGTATTAACGGTTTCGGACGTATCGGTCGTCTTGCTTTCCGTCGTATCCAAAACGTAGAAGGTGTTGAAGTTACTCGTATCAACGACCTTACAGATCCAGTTATGCTTGCACACTTGTTGAAATACGACACAACTCAAGGTCGTTTCGACGGTACTGTTGAAGTTAAAGAAGGTGGATTTGAAGTTAACGGTAAATTCATCAAAGTTTCTGCTGAACGTGATCCAGAACAAATCGACTGGGCTAACGACGGTGTAGAAATCGTTCTTGAAGCTACTGGTTTCTTTGCTAAGAAAGCAGCTGCTGAAAAACACTTGCACGCTGGTGGAGCTAAAAAAGTTGTTATCACTGCTCCTGGTGGAAACGACGTTAAAACAGTTGTATTCAACACTAACCACGACGTTCTTGACGGTACTGAAACTGTTATCTCAGGTGCTTCATGTACTACAAACTGCTTGGCTCCTATGGCTAAAGCTCTTCAAGATAACTTTGGTGTTGTTGAAGGATTGATGACTACTATCCACGCTTACACTGGTGACCAAATGATCCTTGACGGACCACACCGTGGTGGTGACCTTCGCCGTGCTCGCGCTGGTGCTGCAAACATCGTTCCTAACTCAACTGGTGCTGCAAAAGCTATCGGTCTTGTAATCCCAGAATTGAACGGTAAACTTGACGGATCTGCACAACGCGTTCCAACTCCAACTGGATCAGTTACTGAATTGGTAGCAGTTCTTGAAAAGAACGTTACTGTTGATGAAGTGAACGCAGCTATGAAAGCAGCTTCAAACGAATCATACGGTTACACAGAAGATCCAATCGTATCTTCAGATATCGTAGGTATGTCTTACGGTTCATTGTTTGACGCAACTCAAACTAAAGTTCTTGACGTTGACGGTAAACAATTGGTTAAAGTTGTATCATGGTACGACAACGAAATGTCATACACTGCACAACTTGTTCGTACTCTTGAATACTTCGCAAAAATCGCTAAATAATTCATGAGTCGATAAAAAGCAAGGCCTCTTGGTCTTGCTTTTCTTATATGGAAAAATGGATGACACAACAATCATCCATTCTTTTTTAATTCTTTTTCAAAAGTATCGGAAAGGGCAGTGAAGCTTAAATTCTCTAAAGTAAGTGGATGGGTAAAGGACAGACGAAAGGCGTGGAGCATAAGCCGACTTATCTTTGATTTGCTATTATAGAGAGGATCGCCCAAAATAGGGAAGTTATGATGCGAAAGGTGCACACGAATCTGATGAGTTCGGCCTGTCTTTAGTTTGCAACGAACCAAGGAAGTCTTGTTTGAGAATTGCTTTAATCTGCTTACATGAGTTTCAGCGTATTGACCGTTTTTTGTATCAACTATTCTTTTTCTGCGGTCATGACGATCACGTCCGATTTTGTCTTTGAAGACAAGTTCTTTCTTGTTGATATTTCCATCAACTAGTGCCCAATATTCCCTAGAAATCTCTTTTTTCTCCAATAAGCGGTTGAGAATGGGCAAGATAAAAGGATTTTTGGCAAAGAGAACCAAACCACTGGTTTCCATGTCTAGACGATGAACAACATAGCAGGTTTGGTCAACATAGGCACTGACATGGTTAAGAAGGGCGATTTCGTTTGGCTGATTACCATGCGTTTTCATCCCCTCGGGTTTGTTTACAATAATCAAGTGTTGATCTTGATAAACTTCCTGAATGAGGTTTGGGTTGCCCCAAGGAATTTCTTTTTCGGGATAATCTTCCTCGTCAAAAGTCAATTGGCAAACATCTCCAGGATTTACCGTCTCGTTCCAATGAACTTCTCGCTGATTAATCAAAATGTGTTTCTTGATTCTCAAAAAATGACGGATTTTTCTAGGGATGAGGAGTTGTTCCTCAAGTAATTGCTTTACCGTCATTTGAGGTAGAGAGTCTGGTAATGTAAATGTGAATTTCATACAGATATTGTAACAAAAAAAGCCCTATTTGGATAGGAAATAGCTAAATTCTTGTCTTCCTATGATGAAGATGATAAAATAAACGCATGAAATTAGATAAATTATTTGAGAAATTTCTTTCTCTTTTTAAAAAAGAAACAAGTGAATCGGAGGATTCTGGTTCTACTAGCTTGCGCCGTTCTCGCAGTGATAGGAAAAAATTAGCCCAAGTAGGTCCAATTCGAAAATTCTGGCGTCGCTATCATCTAACAAAGATTGTCCTTATACTAGGTTTGAGTGCAGGTTTGCTAGTTGGAACCTATTTGTTTGCTGTAGCTAAGTCAACCAATGTCAATGATTTGCAAAACGCCTTGAAAACTCGGACTATCATTTTTGACCGTGAAGAAAAAGAGGCCGGTGCCTTGTCTGGTCAAAAGGGAACCTACGTTGAACTGACTGATATCAGTAAAAATTTGCAGAATGCCGTTATTGCGACAGAAGACCGTTCCTTCTATAAAAATGACGGGATTAACTATGGTCGTTTTTTCTTGGCGATTGTCACTGCTGGTCGTTCAGGTGGTGGTTCTACTATTACCCAACAGCTAGCTAAAAACGCTTATTTGTCACAGGATCAAACTGTTGAGAGAAAAGCGAAAGAATTTTTCCTTGCCTTAGAATTAACCAAAAAATATAGTAAGGATCAAATTCTAACTATGTACCTTAACAACGCCTATTTTGGAAATGGTGTATGGGGTGTAGAAGATGCGAGTAAGAAATACTTTGGAGTTTCTGCATCAGAAGTGAGTCTGGATCAAGCTGCGACTCTGGCAGGGATGCTCAAAGGACCGGAACTGTATAACCCCTTGAATTCTGTAGAAGATTCTACCAATCGGCGCGACACTGTCTTACAAAATATGGTTGCAGCAGGTTACATTGATAAAAACCAAGAAACCGAAGCTGCAGAAGTTGATATGACTTCGCAATTGCACGATAAGTATGAAGGGAAAATTTCAGATTACCGCTATCCTTCTTATTTTGACGCGGTGGTTAATGAAGCCGTTTCTAAGTATAATCTAACAGAGGAAGAAATCGTAAATAATGGCTACCGCATTTATACAGAGTTGGATCAAAACTACCAAGCAAATATGCAGGTTGTCTATGAAAATACATCGCTATTTCCGAGAGCAGAGGATGGAACATTTGCACAATCAGGAAGTGTCGCTCTTGAACCGAAAACAGGAGGAGTTCGTGGAGTTGTCGGTCAAGTTGCTGACAATGATAAAATTGGATTCCGGAATTTCAACTATGCAACTCAATCAAAACGTAGCCCTGGCTCTACAATTAAGCCTTTAGTTGTTTATACGCCAGCAGTTGAGGCAGGTTGGGCTTTGAACAAGCAGTTGGATAACCATACCATGAAGTATGACAACTATAAGGTAGATAACTATGCAGGAATCAAAAAGAGTCGAGAAGTTCCCATGTATCAAGCCTTGGCAGAATCGCTTAATCTACCTGCTGTTGCTACTGTTAATGATTTGGGTGTTGATAAGGCTTTTGAGGCAGGCGAAAAATTTGGACTCAACATGGAAAAGGTAGACCGTGTTCTTGGTGTCGCTTTAGGAAGCGGTGTCGAAACCAATCCTCTTCAAATGGCTCAAGCATATGCTGCCTTTGCAAATGAAGGTTTAATGCCGGAAGCTCATTTTATTAGTAGAATTGAAAATGCTAGTGGTCAGGTCATTGCGAGTCATAAAAATTCACAAAAACGAGTGATTGATAAAGCTGTAGCTGACAAGATGACTAGTATGATGTTGGGGACATTCACCAATGGTACCGGTATTAGTTCATCGCCTGCAGACTATGTCATGGCAGGGAAAACTGGAACAACTGAAGCAGTTTTCAATCCGGAGTACACAAGTGACCAGTGGGTAATTGGTTATACTCCGGATGTAGTGATTAGCCACTGGCTTGGCTTTCCGACCACTGATGAAAATCACTATCTAGCTGGCTCTACTTCAAACGGTGCAGCCCATATCTTTAGAAACATTGCCAATACCATTTTACCTTATACGCCAGGAAGTACCTTTACGGTTGAAAATGCTTATAAGCAAAATGGAATTGCACCAGCCAATACAAAAAGACAAGTACAAACCAATGATAATAGCCAGACAGATGATAATTTGTCTGATATTCGAGGACGTGCGCAAAGTCTAGTAGATGAGGCTAGTCGGGCTATCTCGGATGCTAAGATTAAGGAAAAAGCTCAAACAATATGGGATTCGGTAGTCAATCTATTTCGCTAAGATGCTTGTCAAAGCCTAGCTTTCTTGTTATAATAGATAAGATGGAGGCGTTATGGCACTAAAAAAAGCAAGCCTAGCTTGTGCGGTTTGTGGTTCTAGAAACTATTCAATCAAGATTAGTGGAAACCCCAAGCCTACACGACTAGAAGTAAATAAATTTTGTAAGCATTGTGGCAAGTACACTACACACAGAGAAACGAGATAGGAGAGAGCGATGCGTTTTATTGGAGATATTTTTAGACTTCTTAAAGACACAACATGGCCAACTCGCAAGGAAAGCTGGAGAGATTTTCGTTCTATTATGGAATACACAGCTTTCTTTGTAGTAATTATTTACATTTTTGACCAGTTGATTGTTTCAGGTTTGATTCGATTTATTAACATTTTTTAGAAGGTTAGTGGAGTTAATTACACTAGAAATCTTCTATTTATGAAAGGAAATATCATGGATAGTTTTGATAAAGGGTGGTTTGTTTTACAAACTTATTCTGGTTATGAAAATAAGGTAAAAGAAAATCTATTACAACGTGCACAAACCTACAATATGTTGGATAATATTCTACGTGTTGAAATTCCAACACAAACAGTGCAAGTTGAAAAAAATGGAAAGAGAAAAGAAGTAGAAGAAAATCGCTTTCCAGGTTATGTTCTTGTAGAAATGGTCATGACAGATGAAGCTTGGTTTGTTGTTCGAAATACACCAAATGTTACAGGATTCGTCGGATCTCACGGAAATAGATCAAAACCAACTCCATTATTGGAACAAGAAATTCGTGATATCTTGGTTTCTATGGGACAAACTGTACAAGAGTTTGATATCGATGTTGAAGTTGGTCAAACTGTACGTATTATTGATGGTGCTTTTGCAGATTACACTGGTAAGATTACAGAGATTGATAACAATAAAGTGAAAATGATTATCTCTATGTTTGGTAATGACACAGTTGCAGAAGTAAACCTAAACCAAATCGCAGAATTATAACCCTGAGAGAGGCATGTCCTCTCTTTTTTGTGCAGTTGAGGAGCTAAAGGGTGCAGAATGGATGAAATGTGCCAAAAGTGTTTCTGAATCTGTTAGACTGTATCTAGAAAGGGGAAGATTATGCTTAAAAAAATGTATGAAGAAGTCCAAGGAATTGTATACAAGTGTAGAAATGAATATTACCTTCATTTGTGGGAGTTATCGGACTGGGATCAAGAGGGAATGATATGTCTACATGAATTGATTAGTAAAGAAGAAGGATTAGTAGAAGATATCCCTCGTTTAAGGAAATATTTCAAAACAAAATTCCGGAATCGAATTCTAGATTATCTCCGTAAACAAGAAAGTCAAAAACGGAGATATGATAAAGAGCTTTATGAAGAAGTGGGTGAGATAAGTCATCGTATAAGTGAGGGAGGCCTGTGGCTAGACGATTATTATCTCTTTCATGAAACACTAAGAGATTATAGAAACAAACAAAATAAAGAGCAACGAGCAGAGTTAGAACGCGTCTTAAGAAATGAACGTTTCCGAGGGCGTCAAAGAGTGTTAAGAGACTTACGTATTGTGTTTAAAGAGTTTGATATCCGTACTCATTAGGAATTCATGCAAAAAGGTAACTTCTAAAACTAACTTCCAGTTTCCCACAACCTAGCCTTTAGTATGATAAAAATCGTAAAAACCAGTGGAAATTCTTCTTAGACTAACGTCCGCTGGTTTTCTTTTTCTTGATATATAAGGGTTCAAAAGCGAAAAGACTCAGAAAAAAGTGTACGACAAATAGCCTTAAAACAGAGTCGTCTTAGAGTAACTTCCAGTTGCTAGCGTTTAGTGTGAGACTTTTCGATGGTGATAAGATGTGTAGTTAGAGGGGAAAATTCCCTTTATTTCAATAAATCAGGTGATAAGTGTGTGTCTTCTGGTTTGACAAATTGGCAACCCAGAAGAGCGGCGATGTCCTCGCCAAAGGTGAAGGTGAAGACGTCGTAAGCAGATTTTCCTTGAAACTCTTCTCGTTTCAAGGAATTGACATGGGAAATGACTAGATTGACGTCTTTCTGAGTCAGCTGGTCAAAGGAAGTGCTCTTGGGAAGAATGGCTCGCAAAACTGTATGGTTCTTCTCAATTCGCCCCTTCTGGTCAGGACGGCTAGGGTCGCAGAAGTAGAGGTGAGACTTCCCATCAATGTCTCGCTCAAGCTCCTCCACATAGGAGAACTCAGATCCGTTGTCCGTGAGAATGACAGGGAACAGCTGATGGAACGCAACCCCTCCGTCCATGACTCTTTCTTTCAAAGCTGCGAATTTAGTGGTGACCTCCAGAGCGGTCTTGTTGTCCAAAAGCAAGGCGAAGAGGAAGTTGCAGAAGGAAACGTTGAAGGTGAGCAGTAGCTTTCCACCAGGTCTGCCGATGACCGTGTCCATTTCCAACCATTTGAAGAAATCATCTGTTTCTCGTAACTCTTGGAAATCTTGGTAGGTCCGCCCAATTTTTAGCTCTTTGGGAATAGCTACTTTTCTGGATTTTCTGCGTTCCTTGAACTTGACCATCCGAGGAAAATCAATGGGCTTGGCTGTCAGATATCCCAGCTTGGTATGCCGATACACCGTAGCTTTCGACACAGGTAGGTTATGTGTCTGAATGATATGGTAGATGCTTTGTTTCTTCTGGATGCCTTGGGTTAAGACCTTATCCATCTGATAAAAACTTTCCTTGTTTAGGGGGATGCCCTGTCTGGATTCCCTCAACATAGTCTCGTACTGTTCCTGCGCCTTTTTCGCGTAGTAAAGATAGCGGTTAAACCCACAATCCGTCCTCTTTTTTTGACAGTTGTTACAGACATAAGGAGCTTTTTTGAGAAGAGGGCAATCCGTGCAATCAGATTTGACGGATGTTGGATGCGTGATGCGATTGCGCTTGATTTCCTTTGAAATCGTTGATGGGTCTTTTCCCATCTTCTCAGCGATGGAACGGAAAGTCTCTTGTTGGCTGATTCCGGTTTGGATGTCAATCCGGTCTTCTAGAGTGAGATGTTTTTGTTTTTTCGGCATGAGGTACCTCCTCACGAAAAGTCTCAGACTTAATTCTAGCATAATTCGTCGTCTGAGAGTAACTTCCAGTTTTGGGAGAGAGATGGAAGTTACTTTGAGAAGTTACGTTTCATGCAAAAAAGTAAAAAAAGTTTTAAAAAGGTGTTGACAAAAAATAAAAAGCCGGTATAATAGTAAGAGTTGAAAATAACAACTCAGGTCCGTTGGTCAAGGGGTTAAGACACCGCCTTTTCACGGCGGTAACACGGGTTCGAATCCCGTACGGACTATGGTATGTTGCAGTTGAAACACTTGATGAAAAAAGTTTTAAAAAAAATTCAAAAAAGTGTTGACAAGCGAAAGCGACTGTGATATACTAATATAGTTGTCACTTGAGAGAAGCGAGTGACAAAGACCTTTGAAAACTGAACAAGACGAACCAATGTGCAGGGCACTACAACTAAGGTTGTAGTACTGAACAATAAAAAACAATAAATCTGTCAGTGACAGAAATGAGTGAGAACTCAAACTTTTAATGAGAGTTTGATCCTGGCTCAGGACGAACGCTGGCGGCGTGCCTAATACATGCAAGTAGAACGCTGAAGGAGGAGCTTACTTCTCCGGATGAGTTGCGAACGGGTGAGTAACGCGTAGGTAACCTGCCTGGTAGCGGGGGATAACTATTGGAAACGATAGCTAATACCGCATAAGAGTAGATGTTGCATGACATTTGCTTAAAAGGTGCAATTGCATCACTACCAGATGGACCTGCGTTGTATTAGCTGGTTGGTGGGGTAACGGCTCACCAAGGCGACGATACATAGCCGACCTGAGAGGGTGATCGGCCACACTGGGACTGAGACACGGCCCAGACTCCTACGGGAGGCAGCAGTAGGGAATCTTCGGCAATGGACGGAAGTCTGACCGAGCAACGCCGCGTGAGTGAAGAAGGTTTTCGGATCGTAAAGCTCTGTTGTAAGAGAAGAACGAGTGTGAGAGTGGAAAGTTCACACTGTGACGGTATCTTACCAGAAAGGGACGGCTAACTACGTGCCAGCAGCCGCGGTAATACGTAGGTCCCGAGCGTTGTCCGGATTTATTGGGCGTAAAGCGAGCGCAGGCGGTTAGATAAGTCTGAAGTTAAAGGCTGTGGCTTAACCATAGTACGCTTTGGAAACTGTTTAACTTGAGTGCAAGAGGGGAGAGTGGAATTCCATGTGTAGCGGTGAAATGCGTAGATATATGGAGGAACACCGGTGGCGAAAGCGGCTCTCTGGCTTGTAACTGACGCTGAGGCTCGAAAGCGTGGGGAGCAAACAGGATTAGATACCCTGGTAGTCCACGCCGTAAACGATGAGTGCTAGGTGTTAGACCCTTTCCGGGGTTTAGTGCCGCAGCTAACGCATTAAGCACTCCGCCTGGGGAGTACGACCGCAAGGTTGAAACTCAAAGGAATTGACGGGGGCCCGCACAAGCGGTGGAGCATGTGGTTTAATTCGAAGCAACGCGAAGAACCTTACCAGGTCTTGACATCCCTCTGACCGCTCTAGAGATAGAGTTTTCCTTCGGGACAGAGGTGACAGGTGGTGCATGGTTGTCGTCAGCTCGTGTCGTGAGATGTTGGGTTAAGTCCCGCAACGAGCGCAACCCCTATTGTTAGTTGCCATCATTCAGTTGGGCACTCTAGCGAGACTGCCGGTAATAAACCGGAGGAAGGTGGGGATGACGTCAAATCATCATGCCCCTTATGACCTGGGCTACACACGTGCTACAATGGCTGGTACAACGAGTCGCAAGCCGGTGACGGCAAGCTAATCTCTTAAAGCCAGTCTCAGTTCGGATTGTAGGCTGCAACTCGCCTACATGAAGTCGGAATCGCTAGTAATCGCGGATCAGCACGCCGCGGTGAATACGTTCCCGGGCCTTGTACACACCGCCCGTCACACCACGAGAGTTTGTAACACCCGAAGTCGGTGAGGTAACCGTAAGGAGCCAGCCGCCTAAGGTGGGATAGATGATTGGGGTGAAGTCGTAACAAGGTAGCCGTATCGGAAGGTGCGGCTGGATCACCTCCTTTCTAAGGATAAGGAACTGCGCATTGGTCTTGTTTAGTCTTGAGAGGTCTTGTGGGGCCTTAGCTCAGCTGGGAGAGCGCCTGCTTTGCACGCAGGAGGTCAGCGGTTCGATCCCGCTAGGCTCCATTGGTGAGAGATCACCAAGTAATGCACATTGAAAATTGAATATCTATATCAAATAGTAACAAGAAAATAAACCGAAAACGCTGTAGTATTAATAAGAGTTTATGACTGAAAGGTCAAAAAATAAGGTTAAGTTAATAAGGGCGCACGGTGGATGCCTTGGCACTAGGAGCCGAAGAAGGACGTGACAAACGACGATATGCCTTGGGTAGCTGTAAGTAAGCGATGATCCAGGGATTTCCGAATGGGGGAACCCAACAGGTACTACCTGTTACCCGCATCTGTTAAGGATGTGAGGAGGAAGACGCAGTGAACTGAAACATCTAAGTAGCTGCAGGAAGAGAAAGCAAAAGCGATTGCCTTAGTAGCGGCGAGCGAAACGGCAGGAGGGCAAACCGAAGAGTTTACTCTTCGGGGTTGTAGGACTGCAATGTGGACTCAAAGATTATAGAAGAATGATTTGGGAAGATCAGCCAAAGAGAGTAATAGCCTCGTATTTAAAATAGTCTTTGTACCTAGCAGTATCCTGAGTACGGCGGGACACGCGAAATCCCGTCGGAATCTGGGAGGACCATCTCCCAACCCTAAATACTCCCTAGTGACCGATAGTGAACCAGTACCGTGAGGGAAAGGTGAAAAGCACCCCGGGAGGGGAGTGAAATAGAACCTGAAACCGTGTGCCTACAACAAGTTCGAGCCCGTTAATGGGTGAGAGCGTGCCTTTTGTAGAATGAACCGGCGAGTTACGTTATGATGCGAGGTTAAGTTGAAGAGACGGAGCCGTAGGGAAACCGAGTCTGAACAGGGCGAATTAGTATCATGACGTAGACCCGAAACCATGTGACCTACCCATGAGCAGGTTGAAGGTGCGGTAAGACGCACTGGAGGACCGAACCAGGGCACGTTGAAAAGTGCTTGGATGACTTGTGGGTAGCGGAGAAATTCCAAACGAACTTGGAGATAGCTGGTTCTCTCCGAAATAGCTTTAGGGCTAGCGTCGACATTAAGATTCTTGGAGGTAGAGCACTGTTTGGGTGAGGGGTCCATCCCGGATTACCAATCTCAGATAAACTCCGAATGCCAATGAATTATGGTCGGCAGTCAGACTGCGAGTGCTAAGATCCGTAGTCGAAAGGGAAACAGCCCAGACCACCAGCTAAGGTCCCAAAATAATTGTTAAGTGGAAAAGGATGTGGGGTTGCACAGACAACTAGGATGTTAGCTTAGAAGCAGCTATTCATTCAAAGAGTGCGTAATAGCTCACTAGTCGAGTGACCCTGCGCCGAAAATGTACC